>JAIQGI010000029.1 GCA_020072565.1 Terriglobia bacterium | reverse complement strand
CTATGGTATGCACTATCGTTACAGATAAGTATTCGATATCGCTAACGATTCGAGGCTCAAAACGGCCCGGCTGCCCGATTTCAGGGCAATGCGGCTGGACGCGTTAGTCATTTCCAGTACCGTGGAAATCGAGGCTAGAGAACCACGAGACTCACGAAGGCGGATTCGTCTGTCTCGCACACTTACCTGCAGATCCTTGCCATTTAGGCAAGAAAAGCAAGAGATCAACGCGGAGGTCGCCGAGGTCGCGGAGAAACGTGACGCAGATGCGAAGATCCTCAGCGGCCTCTGCGCCCCCTGCGTTGAGGCTTTAGCCTGAGTTATTCATGAAGGAGAACAGCACGCCCGTGAAAAGCAACAAAGTTGGACGCGGAATAACGGTCGGCGCCGGTCAGCGTTTTTCCGCGTCCGAAACTCTATTTGGGTCGCACACTCACGAATCATCCGGGCCAGGTTGCGGATATGCCGCAGCGTGTGTTTCGTGGTTCCTGTTTTGGTTGAGGCAGCCAGGCTGAGCCGCGCTCTCGCAGTTGAGATTTGTCGTTCAGGGCTATGTGCCGCAAGTGTTTCGCGGTTGATCTTTTTGGTGGAGGAACCGTTGAAGTACGAACCCGCTTATATGGGCCTGTTTGGCACAGGCGAACTCGAGAAGCGTGCGCACGCCGCGCGGGTGCGATTGGAGGACTGTGACCTGTGTGCCCGTTGTTGCCATGTCAACCGCCGCCTCTCGATCGCAGGGGCTGCCTGCCACACAGGGGAGCGTGCCATCGTCCACAGTTATGGACCTCACCACGGCGAAGAGGACCCCTTGCGCGGCCGGCGCGGTTCGGGCACGATCTTTTTTTCATGGTGCTCCCTTCGTTGCACCTACTGCCAGAACTGGGAAATCAGCCAAAAAGGGACAGGGAAAGAGGCGACACCCGAGGAGATCGCCTCCATGATGCTGGAGTTGCAGTCGAAGGGGTGCCATAACATCAATCTGGTCACGCCAAGCCATGTGGTGTCGCCGATCCTCGCCGCTTTACTCATCGCGGCAGAGTGCGGGTTGCGCGTGCCTCTGGTCTACAACACGGGCGGATTCGACAGCATGGAGGCTCTGGCGCTGCTCGACGGTGTCGTCGACATCTACATGCCCGACATGAAGTATGGTGATCCGGAAGTCGCATTCGAATATTCCAGAATTAAAGACTACGTGGAGGTGAACCGGGCTGCCGTTCGCGAGATGCATCGCCAGGTGGGAGACCTCGTGCTTGATGAGGGGGGGATCGCCGTGCGCGGATTGCTCATCCGCCACCTGGTTCTCCCCGGTGGGCTGTCGGGTACCGAGGAGGTTCTGTCTTTCATCGCGCGCGCAATCTCCACCAACACCTACATCAATCTGATGGACCAGTATCACCCCTGCTATCGATCTGGCGAGAATCCGCCGCTGTCCTCGCCTCTGACCGCGGCGGAATACATGGCGGCCGTCAAGCTGTGTTCCCGCTATGGTCTGTGGCGCCTGGACCACAGGATGTAAGCCTCAACGGCTCCAAGGCTCAAAGACTCCAGGAATGCTCTGGCAGTGGATTCAAAACTGAAGTTTTAGTGTCGTTTCCGGAGTCACGGATATTGATTAGCAGCGGCGTTTGGCGAAAAATACTAGCCATGGTTAGCGAAGAAAAGGCCGGCGCCTACCAGAAAGCGCGTCAGATCAACCTCGATGCCGCACGGCACGGCACGTTTGCCGAAATCGGCGCGGGACAGGAGGTCGCTCGCTGGTTCTTCCGCGTGGGCGGGGCGGCTGCAACGGTCGCCAAGACCATCTCTGCCTATGACATGACCGTCAGCGATGCCATATACGGGCCCTGCGACCGCTATGTCAGCCGGAATCGGCTGCAAGCGATGCTGGAGCACGAGTACAGCCTGCTCCTGGAGCGCCTGGACGCCAAGCGGGGCGCCACGACCACGTTTTTCGTCTTTGCTGAGACTGCCGCGATGGGCAGTTCGACCCACAATCAGCCGGGCCACGCCTGGATAGGCATGCGTTTCCAGCATCAGCCCAAGGTCCAGCCGTCGGAAATCATCCTTCATGTGCGCATGTTCGAGACCGACAATGTCTACAAGCAGGAGGCATTGGGCATTCTGGGCGTCAATCTGATCTACGGCGGACTCTATCACTATCAGGGACCGGCGAATCTCATCAGTTCGCTGAGGGACGATCTGGCGCGGGAACGTTTTGAAGTGGACATGATCCGCTTCTCGGGACCCTGCTTCGCGGGTGTCGACAACAGGCTCATGAGCCTGCAGTTGGTCGAGCAAGGGTTCACGGATGCTGCCATGTTCGATGCTCAGGGTGAGGTCGTTCAGCCTCACGAGGTCCTGTTCGAAAAACCAATTCTGGTTGAGCGTGGCAGCTTTCGGCCTGTTACCCGACCAGGTCTGGACTTGCTCGAGCGGGCCGCCGCCAGGTTCGCAGCTGAACTCAGTGAGCGGCCCGTGGTCGTCATGGAAATGTCCTTGCGCAATCTGCTCTCGGGCGATCGCATCGACCACGGCGATTTTCTCGCGCGCGTCGATATCCTCGGCGCGCTGGGCAAGACGGTAATCATCTCCAATTTCCCCTACTATTACCGCCTGAGTGCGTATCTCCGATTCTACACCTCGAAGCGCATCGTGTTTGCCCTGGGCATCCCCAATCTTCAGCGCTTGTTCGATGAGAAATATTACACCGAGCTGCCCGGGGGAATTCTCGAGTCCTTTGGCCGCCTGTTCATGTCCGGCGTCAAGCTTTACGTTTATCCTACGAGGAATTGTCAGACCGGCACGCTGGTTACAGCAGAAACGCTTGCTGTCGCTCCGAACCTGCGCCATCTGTATGCGCACCTGATCGATAACAAGCTGATCGAATCGATCCGGGACATCAGCGAGAAAGATCTGCACATTCTCCCCAAGGAAGTCCTGGCCATGATTCAGACCGGCGACCCTGCGTGGGAAAGCATGGTACCTCAGCCGGCGATCAAGTTGATCAAGGAACGGGGCGTCTTCGGCTACCGTCCACCCGCGGAAGCGGCGGTGGACAAGCGCTCATAGCACTGGATAGCCGAGGGTAAAAAATCTCAACGCAGAGGCCGCTGAGCATAGGATTGGCTTCAAAGGATCTATAATGTAGTAGAATCCCGCCCATGAGTGGAGGGAGATTCGGCGGATGCGCATGAGCCTGACCTGGCAGATCATGGCGGCGCTGGCCGCGGGCGCACTGGTCGGCTGGCGCTGGCCGGCCTTCGGACTCTCCCTCGAGATTCTCGCGACCATCTTCATTCGCCTTGTTCTGGTGATCATCGCGCCTTTGATTTTCTCCACCCTCGTGGTCGGCATTGCCGGCCAGGGGGACCTGCGCAAGCTTGGGAGCCTCGCGTTCCGGACCTTCGGCTTTTTCATAGTGGTTACGACTCTGGCGCTCACAATTGCTTTCGCCCTGGCAAACCTGCTGCAGCCCGGGCGCGGCGTCGCCACCACTGCGGCCAGGATGGCTGCGGATATCAGCGCGCCACCCACCGAATCTTTCTGGATCCGCCTTGTCCCTCGCAGCTTTGCCGACGCCATGGCACGCGGCGACGTTTTGCAGGTTGTTGTTTTTTCCATCATCTTCGCGGTCGCCGTCTCTTTGGCAGGTCCGGCAGGCCGGCCGATCCTCGATTTGTGCCGCTCCCTGGCCCAGGTCATGTACCGGTTTACGGATATGGTGATGATGGCTGCGCCCGTGGGAGTGTTCGGGGCGGCGGCCGCACTGGTGAGCCGGCAGGGACTTCAGGTAGGAACGAGTTTCGTGCGCTTGATCGCGGCGGTATATCTCGGACTTGGCTTGCTCCTGCTCGTGTTTTATCCGCTCCTGGCTCTTCTGTCCCGGATTCCGCTCCGCAAGTTGTATCAGGCTGCGCAGGAGCCCATTGCCGTGGCCTTTGCCACCTCCTCGGCCTCGGGCGCCCTGCCTAAAGCGATGGAGAGCATGGAGGCCATGGGGGTGCCGCGATCGATTGTGTCCTTCACCATGGGAACGGGTCTGAATTTCAACCCTTCGGGGAGTACGGTGTTCATCGGCGTGGCCTCGCTGTTCATCTTTCAGGCGTTCCGAATCCCGCTCACTCTCGGCGACCAGCTGGTTCTTTTCGGCACACTCTTTGTGGCAAGCAAGGGCATCGGGGGGGTGCCTCGTTCTGCACTGGTTGTGATTGCTGCCGCATTGCCCGCAATGGGATTGTCGCCCGAAGTGGTGGGAGCCGGCGTCGCGTTGCTGCTCGGCATCGATCCTTTGCTGGACATGCCGCGCACCGCCGTCAATACCGCAGGCAATTGCCTGGCTTCAGCCCTGGTGGCCCGCTGGCAGGGGGCTCTGCCGGGAGTGCAGGCCTGGAAGGATGACGAAGGGAAGCAACGCAATTCGACGGCTTGAGACAGCTGCCCCGATCAGAACGGGTGAAGGTCACGGCTTTTGTCCAGGTCCGAGGCGATCTGCCGGCGCGGGGTCACGATGTCCAGATCAAGGTAGTATTCGCACCGGTCAACGACCTCTCCCACCAGTACTGAGGGCAACACCCAGTCAGGGTAGACTCTCCATATTGCGAGCGGGACCACAAATCCCGCCCCCAATCTCAGCACCGACGCCAGCGCGCGCGGGTTGCTCTTGAACCACGACTGCCGGTACGCATAAAGCACAAGCTTCAACAGGCCCGTAAGACCTGCAATCATCGGGTTGACCGTCAGGATACCGAACAGAAGCAAGCCCGTGAGCAGAACGCGCGCGCTGTGCAGGCGAGACCACTTGTCCCCGCTCACGGATTCGTAAACCCGGTCGATGCAAAACAGCCCCATAAATCCCGACAGGACCGCCGGCCAGGAGAGGACCGGGGCGACGGCAGGGAGAAAGAACATGATCGCGGCCAGCACGGTGAACGCAGAGTAAAAGGTGATCTCGCGGCTCAGCCAGGAGTGGCGCAGGTTGAGAATCGCGCGCCAGGACCGCCGCAACTTGCCCAGGTGCAGAGCGCTAACTCCGATTGCACCCAGCGCCGCGATCAGGAAATCGAACGCGTCGATTCTCATGGATCCGGCAACCGCCGCGCTGGCGATGGCTACGAGCAGAGCTGCGGCAAGGGAGAAAAAGACCAGTGACCATTCCGATTCTATGGTGACCTTCGGCGCCGGGGCGGAGTCCAAGTCCTGATAGTCTGTGGCCACGGCCGGCTCGTCCGGCGCCGCACGCAGCTCCGGACCGGTATCCGCAGATCGCAGCGGCATGAACCGCATCGCCGGGCCGAGAGCCGTGGCAGGAAAGCCCGGGACGCTCCCTACGCCGGCTTCCGCCTCCAATTCTGCAAACTGCAGCGCGCCGGTCGGGCAGAGCGAAGCGCAGGCCGGATTCCTGCCCTGGAGCAGGCGATCATTGCAGCATGTGCATTTGGCCATCGTCCCGGTATCGCGGCTGTAACGGGGCGCATCAAAGGGGCACGCCCAGCTGCAGTACTTGCAGCCGATGCAGAGCCTGGTGTCGATCAACACGGCGCCGGTAGCAGGATCACGGGCATATGCCGAGGCCGGGCAGACCCTCATGCAGGCCGGGTCGGCGCAGTGCAGGCAGCCCAGCGACAGGTGGTGCCTGGATATGCCGGTGCGCCGCCGCATATTGAAGGTGAACACCTGTCTCCAGCTTTTCTGCTCCCCGAGCTCGTTCTCGACGCTGCAGGCAAGCAGGCAGGCGTGACAACCGGTGCAGCGGTTCAAATCGAGCACGAAGCCTCTCATCGGACCACCTTCTTGATTTCCACCAGATTGTCGTGAAAGGCTGCACCGTGCCCCATGTCCGTTTCGCGGCCGAAGGAGCAGAAGTTCACGGTTCCGCCTTCGCTGATCCACGTCCCGTTGGTCATGGACACGCATCCGGGCTTGAGACTGAAATCGATGCGGGCCGCGGCTTCGATGCCCCCGCGCGCGTTGAAAATACGTACGAGACTGCCGTCGAGGATGCCCCGCTTGCGGGCATCGACGGGATGGATCAGCACGGATGAAGGCTCGCCTACGGCACGAATCATCTTCAGGTTGCCGAACTGAGAATGGATCTGATTCTTGGTATTCGGCGTCAGGAAAAAAAGCGGATATGGAGTCGGCGACGACGGCGAGCGCGGACGGGTTTCCTCCGGGTCACCACAGACCGGCAACGGGTCGACACCCCACCGTTGTGCGGCTTCCTGCGAAAGCAGTTCGATCTTGCCCGACGGAGTCGGAAAGACAAAATCGGAAAACGCGATTTCCTGACATCCGGGTGCCGGCACGGGTCCGGAGCGCAGGCGCTCCAGCGTCACTTCTGGAAACGGCGCCAGCTTGCGTTCGAGCCAGGCCTCGACTTCCGCATCCGTCGGTCCGGGAATCTGTTCCGCCACCACAGCTGCAGGCATACCCAGGCGCTGCGCCAGCAGGCGGTAGATTTCGCTTTCCGGCTTCACTTCGCCGGGGGGATCGAGCACTTTCTGCCTCAGTTGCAGGTAAGCATGCCAGTAGGCTCCGATCACGTCCGATTGCTCGAAAAGGGTCTTGGCCGGCAGCACGATGTCCGCCTCGCGCGCGGTGTCGGTCAGAAACTGGTCAACGACTACGCGGAATTCCAGCGCACGGAAAGCCTTCAGGACGGTGTGGGTCTCGGGATTCTGTGTGACCGGGTTGCCGCGTTCCACCCAAACCATCTTCAGCTCCGGGTCGCGGGCCGCGAGCATATCCTGCCCCAGGCGGGCCGGTGAAATAGCGACACGCACGATGCCGTCCGGCTTCTCGGGCGGATAAGATGCCAGGGGATCGCGAATGCTGTCGAACACAGCGCTCTGAAGATTGGCGAACTGCCACCCTGCACCCGGATAGCCGATGTTGCCGGTGATTGCGATCAGGGCGATCATGGCCCGCATCGTTTGGCCGCTGTTGGTGTAGCGCTGCATCCCGAATCCAGCGCAGATGGTCGCAGGCCTGATACTGCCGAAACAGTCGGCGAGCCTTTCGATGTGAGTGACGGGGACATCACTCAACTCGGCAGCCCGCTCGGGCGTGAAATCCTCGGCCAAGGCGCAGAATTCATGGAATCCGAACACGTGGCGCTCGATGAAAGGGGTGTCGACGTGATTGCGCTTTAAAAGCAGATGCGCGACGCCGAGCGCGAGGGCCCCGTCTGAACCCGGCCGCGGCTGAATGAGAAGTTCGGCACGCTCCGCCGACTCGGTGCGCCGGGGATCAATGACGATGAGCCTGGCGCCGTGTGCCAGCGCCTGGTCGACGAAAGGCATCTGGTGGATGTTGGTTTCGGCCGGATTCTTCCCCCAGAGGATGATGAGCTTCGCGTTGGCAAGGTCCCAGGGCGCGTTGTGTTTATTTTCTCCTAAGGTCAGGCGCGTCGCTTCGAGGCCCGCCGGCCAGCACAGGTCCCCATAAGTGGTGGTGCAGCCCCCGAAGAGCCGCCAGAAACTGATGCCCACGGAATTGAGCAGACCCTTCGTGCCGCTCCCCGCATAGTAGAGTACGCTCTGGGGCCCCCAGCCCGCCTTGAAGTGATTCAGTTTTTCAGCAATTCGCTCCAGAGCTTCATTCCAGGAGATCCGTTGGAAGCTCGAGATCCCCGGCGTGCGTGCCACGGGGAAGAGGAGCCGGTCGGGAGAATGGACCCTCTCTATGTAGCTCAGGCCTTTCAGACAAAGCCCACCGGGCGTGGCGGCATTGTCCGGGTGCGGCTCCAGGCGCCGGATGCGGCCATCCTCCACTTCCACCTGCATGGAGCAGGTGCTGTAACAATTACAGGGGCAAGCTGTGGTATATGTCGACACGATTACAGCCTAGGCAAAATCTCAACGCACACGGCACAGAGAAAAATGGTACCTGAATGTTCTGCGCCCTCTGCCTTGAGATTTTCTAATGCGGACCGATTGCTTCCGCTACTTCCAGCGCGGCCTGATAACGGCCAAAGGGCGCGCTCAGCTGAACGCCCTGAACCATGTGACGCACGCGTTCGACCATTTCACGCGCGATTGCCAGGCCTTCTTTGGCCGCGGCTTCGGCATTGGGCGCCCGCCGCATCCGTTCCATGATGTTTTCGGGGACGGGCGCCCGAAGCTCGTTCATCATGAATTCCGCGTTGCGATAGCTCGTCAGGGGCCATATGCCTGCGATGACGGGAATGCGCGCATCTTCAATGCGCGCGAGGAAACGTTCAAGCAGCTCCGGGTCGAAGACGGGCTGTGTGACCACGTACTCCGCTCCTGCCTGGACTTTCCAGTCGAAACGCTGCAGCTCCTCCTCGAGATTCAGCGCTCCGGGGTTTGCGCCCACGCCGATCAGAAACGAAGTCTGCGATCCCATCGAGTTGCCCCCGATGTCGAGCCCGCGGTTCAAGTTGTTGACGATGTTCACCAATCCGATCGAGTCGACGTCGAAAACCGCCGTGGCGCCCGGGTAACTGCCCATCCGCGGCGGATCGCCCGTGATGCAGATCAGGTTGCGGATGCCCACGGCATGTGCGCCGAGAAGCTCCGACTGGATGCCGAGGATATTCCGATCCCGGCAGCAGAAGTGCAACACCGCTTCGATGCCGGCCAGCTGCTGCATCAACTGGCATGTGACCTGTGCGCTCATGCGCGCGCTGGCGCGTGGCCCGTCAGGCACATTGATACAGTCAATGCCTCGCTCCGCGCACATCCTGGCGGCCGCGATCTCGTTCGCGTATGCGACGCCGCGAGGAGGGAGGATCTCGACGAATGCGGCGAAGCGTCCTTCGGCGAGCTTGGTGCCGAGTCTCGACTTCTGCGCCACCGGCACCGGGGGGAGCGCCTGCGCCTTGACCGCCGGCTCCTCCAGGGTCACGGTGTGATCGCGGCGGCCCGGTTGCAGTGAGCGGGCCTCGGCGCGCACCAGCTTGATGTGCTCGGGCGTGATGCCGCAGCAACCGCCCACGATCTTCACCCCCGCCCACATCATGCGCCTGGCATACTGTGCCATGTACTCCGGCGAGCACAGATAGAGCTTGCGTCCGTCCACGAGTGCCGGATGTCCGGCGTTGGGCATGGCGCTGACCGGCTTTTTGGAATACTGCATCATTTTTTCGACGGTCTCGAACGTCACCTTGGGCCCTGCCGAGCAGTTGCAGCCGATGACGTCGGCAGGCCACTGATCCATCTCGAGCGTGAAGGTTCGAGTATCCGTGCCGTCGCGCAGGCTGCCGTAATCATCAATGGTGACCTGGGCGACGACAACCAGATCATCCCCCGCTACCTTGCGGGCAGCCAGCACGGCTTCGCGCAGCTCGTCGAGGTTGGTGAAGGTTTCCAGGATCAGCAGGTCGGCGCCGGCTTCCAGGAGGCATTCGATCTGCTCTGCGAAAATGGCGCGCGCTTCCGCAAAAGAAGTGGGCCCCAAGGGCTCGATGTGCGCCCCGAGGGGTCCGAGCGCTCCCGCCACGAAGGCATCGCCCCCGGCCGCCTCCCGGGCAATGCGCACGCCCGCCTGGTTGATGGCGCACAGCTTGTCGGCGATGCCAAATCCTTCCAAACGCATCCTGTTGGCGCCGAACGTGTTCGTTTCCAGGATCTCCGCGCCCGCCTTCACGTATTCCAGGTGCACCCCTTTCACGAGGTCCGGCGAGGACAGGTTCAGCTCGTCGTAACAGCGGTTGATGAAAATACCCTTGGAATAGAGCATTGTGCCCATGGCGCCGTCGGCCACAAGGGTGCGGGATTCGAGCTGCCGGCGAAATTCCTCCGCCCTGGACTTGGTGGTCATTGATTGTCGGTCTCGCCTGCTGGAAATGATGCCGCTGTCAACACCCGGGGGATTGTACCTCAGACGGCAAGTAGCGACCACAGGCAAAAGAAGGAGTCAGAGGTCAGAATAAATGAGAAGAGTTCGGAGCACTCCGCAGATGAGCCAGAACGTCTGTTGCTACGAAGTCACGTGGATTGGATGCCCATCAGCGGAGCCTGCCTCGAAAGCCCGCTTTTCTCCTGTATCCTCACTCCTGACTCCTATTGTTCTTGACAACTGTTCATGCATAAAGTATGAAATTGCGATCTCGGGCTTGAAGATGAAATGCAACGGAACCGGAACTCTCGTCTACATGTGCTGCATGGCCATGCCCATGCGTGGCCCCTCTGCTTTGGGAGGCATGCTCATGTAACCGTTTGACGAAGGCTCCGAGCAACCGCAACCCACTGCCAGAGAGGGCCGCTGGTACGTGGGTTTTTTATTTTGTGCAACATGTCCGCCAAGGACTCTCGAAACAGGACAAGAAAATGTCAAAAAGACGACTCGACACCCTGGCGCTGCACGCCGGCCAGGAAACCGCCGATCCGACGACCGGCGCAAGAGCAGTACCGATCTATCAGACCTCCTCATACGTTTTCCGAGATACCGAACATGCTGCCAGCCTCTTCGCGCTGGAAGCAGCCGGAAATATCTACACCCGCATCATGAATCCCACCAACGACGTCTTCGAAAAGAGGGTCGCGGCTCTCGAGGGTGGCACGGGAGCGCTGGCAATGGCCTCCGGACAGGCTGCCGTGGCCTGCGCCCTCCTTGGGATCACGGGTCTTGGAGAAGAAATAGTAGCAGCCAACAACCTTTACGGTGGAACATATCAACTATTACATTACACTTTTGCCAAGTTGGGGAGGGGAGCGAAGTTCGTCGATTCCACCAGGCCCGCCGAGTTTGAGAAGGCCATTAGCAGCCGCACCCGGGTGATCTATGCCGAAACCATCGGCAATCCGAAGCTCGATGTGCCCGACTTTGAGGCCATCGGCAGGATTGCTCACAAAGCCGGCGTTCCGTTCGTGGTGGACAACACGGTAGGCATCGGACTGGTCAAACCCATAGACTACGGCGCAGACATTACGGTCCTCTCGGCCACCAAATATATCGGCGGACACGGCACCTCGATCGGAGGTGTGATCGTCGATTCCGGGAGGTTCGATTGGAGCAACGGCAAGTTTCCGGATTTCACCGAGCCCGACCCGAGCTACCATGGCCTGAGGTTCTGGGATGCTTTCGGCAATGTGTCAGGTACAGGCAATGTCGCGTTCATCTCCAAGGTAAGGCTGCAGCTGCTCCGCGATCTCGGCGCCGCCCTCAGTCCCTTCAATGCCTTCCTGCTTTCTCAAGGCCCACCCGCTGGTGAGCTGGGTGAACTATCCAGGCCTGGAGGAGCATCCAAGCCATGCGCTGGCCATGAAATATCTGAAAGGACGTTTTGGCGGCCTGGCAGGATTCGGAATTAAAGGGGGAATGGAGGCCGGAAAGAAGTTCATCAACTCGGTAAAACTCCTGTCCCACCTGGCGAATATCGGAGATGCCAAGAGCCTCGTTATTCACCCCGCCTCGACGACGCATCAGCAATTGAGCCGCGCCGAGCAGGAGGAGACCGGTGTGACGGAAGACTTCATCCGGCTCTCCGTCGGCCTGGAAGATATCGAGGACATCAAGGAAGACATCGACCAGGCGCTCAGGAAGGCAGCAGGATAACAGATCTCCATACGCAGGACGCCGGAAATGCCGAAGTCCACATCAGGCTCTTTTTCCGCGGTTTCTGCGTCGAGATTCTTTAGAGGTGAGGCCATGCCAAGCGGCTATGTAAAAACGCAATTCTACGAATTCGCGCATCCCCCGGATCGGTTTACCCTCACGAGCGGGCAAGAGCTGGGACCGATCACGGTCGCCTATGAGACCTACGGCGCTTTGAACGATCAGAGGTCGAACGCCATTCTGATTCTTCACGCTCTCACAGGGGACGCTCATGCGGCGGGGCATCACGAGAGCGATGCCCGGCCCGGCTGGTGGGATGAGATGATCGGTCCGGGAAAGGCATTCGACACGGACCGGTATTTCGTCGTCTGCTCTAACGTGCTCGGCGGCTGCAAGGGAACGACCGGGCCAGCCTGCATCAACCCTGCGACCGGCAAGCGATATGACCTCGACTTTCCGCTTATTACCATCTCGGACATGGTCAACGTGCAGCTCCGGCTGGTCGAATCTCTAGGAATCGACCGTCTGCACGCAGTCGCAGGGGGCTCGATGGGCGGCATGCAGGCCCTGGAGTGGATGACGGCCCATCCCGACCGGCTGAGCGGTGCGATTGTCATTGCGACGGCGGCGAAGCATTCCCCGCAACAGATCGCTTTCAACGAAGTGGGCCGGCAGGCGATCATGGCGGATCCGTTGTGGAAAGAGGGCCGCTATGACGGGCATCCCCCCGCGAAGGGGCTCGCCGTGGCTCGTATGATCGGCCACATCACCTACATGAGCGAGGTCTCGATGGCCGAAAAGTTCGGCCGGCGCATCGGGGACAATCAGCGGGCGCACAAATTCAGCACCGGCTTCGAGGTGGAAGAGTACCTTCACTACAAGGGCAATCACTTTGTGCGGCGTTTTGACGCCAACTCCTACCTCTACATCACCAATGCCATGGATTCTTATGATCTCTGCAGGGGCAGGGAGCTGTATCGTGTGTTTGCCGGCCTGAGTACCAAAGTCCTGCTGGTGGCCTTCAAATCGGACTGGCTGTATCCGGCCGCGCAGTCGCGTGAGATCGCGCGCGCCTGCAAGCTCGCTGGCGTGGACACGACCTATTGCGAGATCGACTCCAGTTACGGTCACGATGCTTTTCTGCTGGAAGTCGAGGAGGAATCGCATCTGATCCGGCACTTTCTCCAGAAGGTGACTCGCGACCGTGAGAGGAAGTGAGGTCAGGCCGATTGATGTCCGATGCACTTCGTATGGATTATAGGATCATCCTCGAGTGGATCCATCCGGATTCATCCGTTCTGGACCTGGGGTGCGGTGATGGAGAGCTGCTGGATCTGCTCGTGCGCACCAGGCGAGCCAGGGCGCAGGGGATCGAGATCAATGAACAGGCCATCTATCGGTGTGTTGCCCGGGGGCTCAGCGTATTTCACGAGGATATCGACAACGGCTTGACGGGCTATGGCGCCAGGACGTTCGATTATGTCATCCTCAACCAAAGCCTGCAGCAGGTTAGAAAACTCGACACCGTCATGCGGGAGGCGCTGCGGGTCGGGAGTCAGGTGATTGTCGGTTTTCCGAACTTCGCCCATTACCGCGCCCGCTGTCAGATTTTCTTTCTGGGCAAGACTCCGGTTACGCCTTCACTCCCCTACGAGTGGCACGACACTCCCAACCTGCATTTCTTGAGCATCTCGGATTTCATCGTGTATTGCCGCGCAAAGAGGATACGGATTGACAAGACGGCCTGGATTGCCGAGACTCGCAAGGTAAAGATATTCCCCAATCTCTTGGCGCGGACGGGGCTCTTTCTGATTTCAAATGGCGCGGTGACCTGACGCCGGAACGCCGGCGTTCTCCACCAGTTCTCCTGGCGTCCCGGCGGTTAATATCGCTCTGCAATCGGAGGAGATTATGAAGACATTGAAGCCTGCATCGATCTTGATGGCATCGTTAACGATCCTTGGCCTGATTTCGCTTGGCAGAGGGAAAGAGGCCAGGCTTACCATGGAAACCTTTCTTGACATGGAGAGCGTCGGTTCTCCCGAAGTTTCGCCGGACGGCAAGCAGATCATCTTCTCCCGGGGATTCATCGATCCAGTGAACGATCAAAGCCAGTCCAACCTGTGGATCACGGACCTCGCCGCCGCGAAAATTCGCGAAGTGACCCACGGCAATTGGAGAGACAGTGCGCCTGCATGGGCGCCGGACGGAAAACGCATCGCCTTTCTGTCGGATCGGGATGGGACATCACAGATTCATGTCATGTGGGTGGACACCGGCGAAGTGGCGCAGCTCACGCATTTGACCCAGGGGGCCGGAAACCTGAAGTGGTCGCAGGACGGAAAACAGATTGCCTTCACCTCGAGCATCGAAGACAAAGATCCGATCCTCCCCGTAAAGCTGCCGCCGCGTCCGGAGAACGCCAAGTGGGCCAGGCCCGCCGTCATCATCGACCGGCTCAACTGGCGGCGGGACGGCGTCGGTCCGGTGCCGAAGGCATATACTCACGTGTTCGTGCTTGATGCCGTCCTGGGCGGCACGCCGCGGCAGATTACCGCCGGCAATTATAACTACGCCGACCCCGAGTGGTCTGCAGACGGCAAGACGATATATGTCTCCGGCATCCGCAAACCTGACGCCGAATATCTGCGCGGAGACAGCGAGATTTATGCAATTGATCTTGCCACGCTTGATATCAAGGCTCTCACAGACCGCAAAGGCCCGGATCGGGGGGGCCGCTTGTCGCCAGACGGCAAATGGATCGCCTACACCGGCTATGATGATAAGAACTATACCAGCACCCTCTCCAGCCTGTATCTCATGGCCAACAATGGAGGGAGCAAGAGGCTCTGGGCCGGAGGATTTCCCAGCTCGCCGGCGGACCCGACTTGGGCTGCGGACGGTTCAGGAGTCTACTACACGATGGAAGAAAGAGGAGCGAGCAACATTTATTTCGTTCCACTGAACGGGAATCCCAGGAAGATCACCGATGGCGCTCACATGCTGAGCGGCTTTTCCCTGGCGCGCAACGGGCAATTTGCGGCCACCCTGTCTACGCCCCAGAAGCCGGAGGTCCTGGTCACCTTCAACGCTGCGAATCCGTCCGAGCTGAAGACGCTCGTGGATGTCAATTCCGATGTCCTTGCGGGAATGAAAATGGGAGAGGTCGAGGAGCTTGGGTGGAACTCGACCGACAACCTGAAAATCCAGGGCTGGCTCATGAAGCCCGTGGATTTTCAGCCTGGCAAAAAGTATCCCCTCGTGCTCTGGATTCACGGCGGCCCGTGGTCCATGTACAACATCGCATTCAACTGGTCCTTTCAGAACTTCGCCGCCGAAGGCTACGGCGTGCTCTGGGCCAACCCGAGGGGAAGTACCGGATACGGGCAGGATTTCGTCAACGGCATCCAGTACAGCTACCCCGGGAAAGATTACGACGACTTGATGACCGGCGTGGATGCCGCACTGAGCAAAGGCTGGATCGACGCCAGGAACATGTTCGTCTGCGGCGGCAGCGGCGGAGGATTACTGACGGCGTGGATCGTGGGCCACACCGACCGCTTTGCGGCTGCGGTGTCGATGCGCCCGGTGATCGATTGGCATTCGTTTGTCGGCATCACGGACGGTGCCAGCTGGTACGATCAGTTCAAAAAATACCCGTGGGAAGATCCGGTGGAGTACGCCGTGCGCTCGCCCCTGAACTACGTGGCAAACGTGAAGACCCCGACCATGGTGATGACGGGAGAGGCGGACCTGCGTACTCCCATCGGTCAAAGCGAGGAGTTTTATCGGGCCCTCAAGCTGCTCAAGAAGGAGACCCTGCTCGTGCGCATGCCGGAGGAGTTTCACGGTTGGCGCCGCCCTTCGCACCGCATGCTGCAGCAGGCCTACCTGCTCGCCTGGTTCCAGAAATACAAACGGTGACAACAGAGCGGGTCGGAGGTCCTATTTGAGGGTGTCAGGATCCAGGCCGAAGTAGCGCGCCCATTCCTCCAGGTCGACTTTCTCTTCCTTGGGCGCGGCTTTTCCGGATGCACGGGGGCCTGCTGTCATTCTGTCTGTGAACTGGCGCCAGTCCATGGTTTTGACTCCGGCGGAGCGGCAGCGTGCCGCCAGCCCGCGATCGTTGGTGACGACAATGACCTCTACCGGCGCTTGCGCGCCTTCCGCTTGGCGGAGAATGGCATTGTCTGTGGACAACGGAGCGCTGTAGCGCACCCGCACGCCGCGCGGCGGCGCAGCGCGGTCGGGATCATCTCCGTCGAAGAAAACCGTGAAGCGGCCGCCGCGGGTGGCAGCGAAGCTGCTCAAGAGAGCCAGGAAAGATTTGCGCGTCTTCGGGTCCTGCCGCGCCGCCGCCGCAGATTGACCGATCAGGTTGTTCCCATCGAGCCAGTATGGCATTTTCGTCCTGCCCTTGGACCATCGAATTTGTTCTGTTTCGCCTCCCGGGATCGGTGCTACACTGAGTGCCTGCAAATTGCGAGTCCGCTCGAGGATCCGTGGTATTGTGGCGATTCACACGCAGAGTCCTCTGCGGGGTACCCGGAAAAGAACCTCCCGTCAGCCTGGCCCGCTTCCGGGCGGAGTGCGTTTCGAGAGGCCCATGTATGACCGACACCAAGATTACTTTAGCAGAATCCGAAATTTTCACCCACTCAATGAGGATTCCGATGAGACGTATGCACGCGGTGCGATTCTGCGTGGCAGCAATACTCCTCTTTTGCCTGGCGGTCGTTGGCAGGCCCGGCAGTGCTGGTGGAAAGTGGGACTACACGCCTTCGACTGTCGAGCAGCAGGCGGTGTCAGTGATTTCCGCCGATTCGCTGCGCGGCCATCTTTCGTTTATCGCCTCGGATCTTTTGAAGGGCCGGAAGAATGGGTCGCCCGGAGAAGTTCTGGCTGCAGAGTACATCGCCTCCCAGTTCAGGCGCGCAGGCCTCAAGGAGGCCGGCGACGACGGCTATTTTCAGACCGCGTCCGGCGACCGGAAGACGCCGTTGCGCAATGTGATTGGCTTGTTGCCCGGCTCTGATCCCAAGCTTGCCGACAGCTATGTCCTGCTGACGGCGCATTACGACGGCGTGGGGCCGCGACCGGGGAGCGAAGGAGGCTGGAACGCGGCGAATGACGACGGCAGCGGCACGGTGACAGTAGTGGAAATCGCATCCGCCCTGGCCTCTTTGAAAGAACGGCCTCGCCGTTCGCTGGTCTTCATGACCTTCTACGGCGAGGAGACGGGCGGCCTGGGATCGAGATTCTATGCGCAACACCCGATTTTCCCGATCGAGAAGACGATTGCCGACGTTAATCTCGAGCAGGTGGGCAGAACCGACAGCACGGAAGGGGACCAGAGCAGGAGGGCGAGCCTGACCGGCTTTGATTATTCAGATCTGGGCGAGGTTTTCCTCCGCGCGGGGGCGCTTACGGGCGTGACTGTCTATAAGCATGAGCAGAACTCGGACCGCTACTTTGGCGCCAGCGACAACGCAGAACTGGCGCTGTTGGGAATTCCGGCGCACACCCTGTGCGTGGCATTCATGTTCGCAGATTACCACGGTGCCGGCGATACCTGGCAGAAAGTCAATTATGACAACATGGCGCTCACCGACAAATTAATCGCGACGGCGCTGTTGATTCTGGCTCAAAGCGATGAAGAACCGCGCTGGAATCCGGAAGTGCCGAGGGCGAGCCGATTTCTGGAGGCATGGAAAAAGCGTCATGAAGCGGGAAAGTAGAGGGAACGATAGAGCGATCGCGTGGGGAGAAATAAGTTGGCCGCTGCTAATCCGTCGCCTTGACCCGACCCGTTCGGCATCCTCTATCCCGTTGCCCGGAATTGAGTGTCGGCCGGAAGGAGCTACCCGTCCTCCGGGGTTTTATCCCGGCGGCTCTGGCGCGCCATTATTTTTTCTACACGCCAGCTCCGGCCTCCTAGTGCGACGAACAAACCTGTTAAGCCCGTCCGTTGCTCACCTGCCGGTGTTCAAGGTTCCGCGAATTACAGCGGCCGACTGCAACAGTAAGAAAATCGCTCGAGGTTGTCAAGCAGATTCACAAAGTATTTCTTGAAACGGTGTTGTCGAACATGACGAAGGATTATGTTGAGATCCATCTCGTGACTTCCGCGGAAGCCGGCGAGCTCGTCGGGCTGCTTGAAGAGACGGCTTGCCTCGGGGCCAGCGAGCAGGAGGGGGGCCTTCATCTCTATTGGCCCAAAGATCGCTGGCACCCGGAGGTGCTGGGCGCGCTGAAAGGAGCGCTGCGGCAACTCGGCGATCGGCAGGCGGAAGACACGATCACGATCTCCGAGCTTCCGGATCAGGACTGGAACGAACGCTGGGCGGCGTCACTCGAGCCCATCCGTCTCGGAGCGCGCATCCTGGTGCGGCAGAGCTGGAATTCCGCCGCCATCCCTGCCGGCGGATTCGAGCTTGTGATCGACCCCAAGCGCGCCTTCGGCACCGGCTATCACGCCACGACGCAGCTGATCGCGGAATGGCTTGAAGAGGTAATCCAGGGCGGAGAGCGCCTGCTGGATGTCGGAACTGGAAGCGGCATCCTTGCCATGGTGGCCTTGCGGCTGGGTGCCGGCGCGGCACTCGGGATCGACAACGATCCCGAAGCGATCGAATGCGCCGGTGAATATGCGGCCGCCAACGGCTTCGGCCCGGAACTGGAACTG
This sequence comes from Terriglobia bacterium, assembly GCA_020072565.1. NCBI lineage: Bacteria > Pseudomonadati > Acidobacteriota > Terriglobia > Terriglobia bacterium. The sequence continues at coordinate 69,691 of JAIQGI010000029.1, read as the reverse complement.
CGCGTCGCCGCACTGGAAGATCTGCACCCGGAGCAGTTCGATCTCGTGGTGGCCAACCTGGATCGCAAGATGCTGCTGCGCTATTTCCCTATGTTTCACACCTGGGTGCGACCCGGGGGAAGCCTTCTGGTTTCGGGATTGCTATCCGACGACCATCCTGGAATTCGCGCGGCGCTGGCGACAACGGGCTGGGTCGAGCGCAGCCGCAGGGAGCGAGATGAATGGATGGCGCTCGAGCTGCGGAAGGCCGGGCGGAGAATCGAAGGCAAATAGCGCGCTGGCGTTGGTCTGTGCATTCCTGTAGAATAAGTGCCTCGATAGCGCTTGTGTCGTCGCAAGCAATGCGCTATTATGCACCGCCTTTGACCCAGCGGGGTCGTAGTTCAGTTGGTTAGAACGCCGGCCTGTCACGCCGGAGGTCGCGAGTTCGAGTCTCGTCGGCCCCGCCACTACTTACGCGGGTTTCGTGAAAGCCCACAGTTCGAATAAATCAACTGTGGTGGCAGAGGAAAAAGGCGCGCAATGGTGCAAAACCCCGAAAATCTTACCAAGGCATAACAGGCCGGCCTGCCGGCCAGCTGCTTGATATTGCTCCCTTTCTGCTCCCTGGGCCGCAGAACAGGTGGACGACACTTCCCCGCATTATCACCGCATTGTCTGCGCACTCTATCCGCATTCTCTGCGCGAATTCTCATACTGAGCGCGTGGCTTTTGTTGATTTTGCTTTTGGATGGCCGCCATCTGGCCGCTCCCTGCCCACAAGCTGGCGATCACCATAAGTGCTTGGAATGGTAGAAGATCATGGAAATCGCAACCGGAATTATGATAATTTAATCAATCTGCAGGGAGGAATGCTGGTGCGGAACTGACGACAGCATTTGGGGCAACGTGATTGATTTACCGACCCATCCGGGTCCCGCGGGGCGGACGTGCGTTGTCTGCTTGCGTCGTTTGCATAGAAGTGTTCCTCGTCCTTTCCCATTCCTATACTCTCCAACGCCGCAATCAGACGTTCCATGCGCGTGCTTTTCCGGCCGGGACCCACGGAGGATCGCATGGCAACGAAGTTCGTCCTTTTTGAAAAGGTGTCGCACCGCTATGAGTCCATGCCCGGGCTGCTGCTGCATAACCTGAGCATCAACTTTTCCGAGGGTTGGACCGGTGTTGTGGGTGCAAACGGCGCGGGGAAAACCACGGTGTTGAAACTGGCCTGCGGTCTGCTGGAGCCGAGGGCAGGCCACGTTCAGCTGCCAGGAAGCGCGCTTTATTGCGCCCAGCGCACCGATGACGTTCCTGGGCTGTTTGAATCGCTGATCGAGGCAAGGGATCACCTTGCCTCGGAAGTGAAAGGGCGGTTGGGAATCGAGAACGACTGGGCGAGGCGCTGGAAGTCGCTCAGCCATGGCGAACGAAAGCGGGCACAGATCGCCGTCATGCTTTGGCAGCAGCCGGCCGTGCTCGCCCTCGATGAGCCCACCAACCATATCGATGCGGATGCTCGCGCGATGCTCATCCCGGCCCTGCGTGACTATCGCGGTATCGGCCTGCTGGTCAGTCACGATCGGGATCTGCTCGACATGCTGTGTCACCGCTGTCTCTTTATCAATCCGCCCGATGTGGTTATGCGGCCGGGCAACTACTCTTCCGGCCGTCGTGAAGCGCTCAGGGAGGAAGAATATGCACGGACTCGGAAGGAGCTGGCGAAGCGACATGTCGCACGGCTGAAAACCGAGGCTCAAAGGCGCATTTCGCAAGCGCGGGATGCTGATCGCAAGCGGTCAAAAAAAGGCCTGGATCCGAGAGATCATGACCGCCGGGCCCGAATCGACCTCGCCCGGTTGACCGGCGCAGACGGGCGGGCCGGAAAGTCGGCGAGGCAGATGCAAGCTCGGCTTGAGCAAGCTCGCGAGGCTGGGGAGGGCATCAAGATCCGGAAACAATACGAGCTTGGGATCTGGCTTGAGGGTGAACGTTGCCGGCGCGACACATTGTTCCGGTTGCGTGCAGGTACGATCCCGCTCGGAAGCGCGCGCGAGCTCCACTATCCCGGCCTGACCATGTTGCCGCGTGATCGAATAGCGCTCACCGGCGCCAATGGATCCGGCAAGAGCACCCTTGTTCGCCACATCCTGAGCACGATCGATCTGCCCGTTGAGCGGCTGACCTACTTGCCCCAGGAGATCGACCTCCGGTCATCCTGCGAGATCCTCGCGGAAGTGCGACGCCAGCCTTCCGAAATGCTCGGAAAGATAATGACCGTGGTCAGCAGACTCGGTTCGCGGCCAGCGAGACTGTTGGAGAGTGTCGAGCCAAGCCCCGGGGAGTTACGAAAACTGCTGCTGGGCCTCGGCATTGCCTCGCAGCCCCATCTGATCATTATGGATGAACCGACCAACCACCTGGACCTGCCTTCGATTGAATGCCTGGAGGAGGCACTCGAGGACTGCCCGTGCGGTTTGCTGCTGGTCAGCCACGATGAGCAATTCCTACGACGGCTGACCCAGACGCGCTGGCACATCGCTACGACGCCGATGGGCCCTCCCGGCCGGATGTTGCTGGAGATTCTGTAAAAAAGGTGACTCCACGGAATCCTCCGTCCGCCGAGAATGTGTGCCTCTCAGAAGTGGCTAAAGTGGCATCTGGTGGCCGCCACCGACATAGAGCATTTGTCCAGTCAGCCAGCGTGCTTGTTCTGAAGCGAGGAAGACAATCACGTTGGCCACATCCTCCGGTTGACCAACACGCCCGAGCGGGGTCTCGGCAGAAACCTTTTTCTCCAACTCCGCTGCAATCCAGCCAGTTTGAATCGGGCCCAGAGATACGACATTGACGGTAATGCCATATTTGCCCAGTTCTCTGGCGGCAGCACGACTATATGATTCCAACGCGTGTTTGCTTGCGCCGTATGAAACCTCCGTGCCGAACCCGGATGCTCCATCGGTACTCACGTTTACGATGCGCCCCCAGGTTGTGCCGCGGTCGGCAATACGGCGGCAGTATTCAGCCATCATGAGTGCAACTGCGCGGCTGTTCACCGCAAAATGTCGGTCGTGCGAATCGGCGGTGATTGGGGTAATCGGAGAACCCCAAACGGTTGCGTTTGCCATCGCGGATTTGACCTGCGGCACGAAAGTATCGGGACCGTCGTAGGCCGCATTGTTGACGAGTATGTCCACAGGGCCCACCCCCATCTCAGCGCCATCGAACAGTTCTGGCACAACCGCGGGATCCGATAGATCGGCTGCGACCACTTTGATCTGGCCACCGCAGTTGCGAATCGCACCGACGACTTCGTCGGGAGGTTTGGAGATTTGTGCCTCATAGAACGGTATGCCAAAGCTGTCGGCAATAGGCGTTTTGGTCGCCAGGGGGAGATATGTGCCAAAGATTTTTGCACCCTCTGCAGCGAAAGCCTTAGCTGTGGCTGCTCCGATACCGTATGGATTGTTGACGCCGGTTATCAGAACAACCTTACCTTTAAGTTTAGTGTCCATAGTGTCCCTGAGCTTCTCAATGCACTTGGCTCCGTGTTGATTACTGTACGAAACCTGCAACAACAAAACAACACTCCGCTGGCCCATCTGGTCCCCAATTCCGCAACGGATGCTGCCAGCTGCGTCGGCGCCGTAGTAACCAGAGAAGACGCGACCAACGATCCGAGGATTCCGGCGCCTTGAATAGTCCGACATCGGGAAAGTATCATTTGAGTGCAGGGATTTCCTATGATGAAGGGCGCGGTTCACAATGTTCTGGAAGCTGTCGGCAGCACGCCTGTCGTGAAACTCAACAATGTCTGTGCGCACGTGGCTGCGGAGATCTATGTGAAGCTTGAATATCTCAACCCGGGGGGATCAATGAAGGACCGGGTTGCGATCCATATCGTGCGCGACTACGAACGCCGGGGCCTGCTCAGGCCCGGCGGAACCATTGTGGAGGCCACCAGCGGCAACACGGGTATGGGACTCGCTCTGGTTGCGGCTATTCGGGGCTACAAGACTATCTTTGTAATGCCCGACAAAATGTCCGAGGAAAAAATCAAGGCGCTCCAGGCGTTCGGCTCCCGGGTGGTGGTCTGTCCCACGCACGTGGATCCGGAAGACCCGCGCAGCTACTACAGTGTCTCAAGGCGGCTGGCGGAAGAAACGCCGGGGGCTGTCCTAGCCAATCAGTATTACAATCCCGCCAATCCTGAGGCCCACTATCTCTCGACAGGTCCGGAGCTCTGGGCGCAGACCGGTGGCGAACTGGACGTGTTCGTCGCGGGCATGGGTACCGGGGGAACGATTTCCGGCTGCGGCCGGTTCTTTAAGGAGAAGAAACCCGGCATAGTAATAATCGGCGTGGATCCGGTCGGTTCGCTTTACTACGACTATGTCAAGGCGGGAACCATGGTGAAACCCCGGCCTTACAAGGTCGAAGGAATCGGGGAGGATTTTCTTCCGGGCACCATGAACCTGGGCATCATCGATGAAATCGTCCGCGTCAACGACAAAGAATGCTTCCTGATGACCCGGGAGTTGGCCCGACGGGAAGGCATATTCTGCGGCGGCTCCGGCGGGGCCGCGGTTGCGGCCGCCATCAAGTACGCTGAGACGTCCGGCAGGAAGATGAACATCGTCGTACTTCTCCCGGATTCGGCGCAGAAGTATCTGTCCAAGATTTTTGATGATAACTGGATGAGGCAAAACGGGTTTCTGGAGCCGGAGCCCATAGGAACCGTGGCCGACCTGCTGGTGGCCAAGGGCGCCGACGAGGTGATCACTGCGCCGGTCTCCGAGAAGATCCGCGACGTGATCGTCAAAATGAAGGCACACGGCATTTCCTGTCTCCCGGTGACGCGCGACGGCAAACTGGCCGGAGTCGTTGCTGAGATCGACATTCTCCGCCATATGGCCGAGCCCGGTCATAATCCGGATGATCCCGTGGAGCACGTCGTGGAAGCCAAGTTCGCCACGGTCACCCGCGCGACCCGTGTCGCCTTGGTGAGCGACCTATTTGGACAGGGAGACATCATTGTTGTTCTGGACGGCGAGCGGATTGTCGGCGTAATCACGAAGATCGATTTGATTGACTATCTGGCGAAGCGCATCCCCGAGCAGAGGAATTGACTATGGATGAGAATCGCGGCGGCCGAGGCGGGCAGCACAGGGGAGTGAAGAAAGCCGGACTGGCAACCCTGGCGGTGCATGCGGGGCAGGCGCCCGATCCATCAACGGGCGCAATCATGACACCCATCTTCAACACGGCAACCTTCGTTCAGGAAGCGCCGGGCCGCCATAAGGGCTATGAATATTCGCGCACCGGTAATCCCACGCGCGCGGCGCTGGAGGCGTGCCTGGCAGCGCTCGAAGGAGCCGCCTTCGGCTTCGCCTTCGCGAGCGGCAGTGCCGCGCATGCAACCGCGATGCACCTGCTCGCACGCGGCGATCACGTTGTATGCGGCAATGATGTCTACGGTGGCACCTACCGGCTATTCGAGAACGTCTTCCGGCCTTCTGCGGGCATCGAGACCACTTTTGCCGCTCTCGAGGACCCTCGGAATCTGGCGGCCGCGCTACGGCCCAACACGCGCATGGTCTGGATCGAAACGCCGACCAATCCGCTGCTCAGGATCATAGACCTGAGCGCCTGCATCCAAATAGCCAGGTCCGCCGGCATCCCGGTCTGGGTCGACAATACCTTTGCCACGCCGGTGTTGCAGCGGCCGCTGGAAATGGGGGCTACCGCGGTGGTTCACTCGACGACCAAATATTTAAACGGCCACTCCGACATCGTGGGGGGCGCCATCGTGGTGAACGATCCGGAACTCGGTGCGCGACTGGCTTTCCTGCAGAACGCGGTTGGGGCAGTGCCCGGCCCGACCGACTCGTGGCTGGTGCTGCGCGGAATCAAGACCCTCATTTTGCGCATGGAGAGGCACTGCGCGAATGCCGCCGCAGTGGCAGACTTCCTGGCCTCGCACCCAAGCGTGACCCGGGTCAATTATCCGGGTCGTCGGGATCATCCGCAGCACGCCCTGGCGGCCCGGCAAATGAAAGGCTTTGGGGGTATGGTGAGTTTCGAAGTACAGGGAGGGCTGGAGGCGGCCCGCCGGGTTGTCAGTTCCACCCGCATTTTCGCGCTCGCTGAATCGCTGGGCGGGGTCGAGTCGCTGATCGAGGCCCCGGCGCTTATGACGCATTCATCCATTCCTCGCGAACTGCGTCTGCAGCAAGGCCTGGCCGACGGCCTCATCCGGATTTCCGTCGGCATCGAAGAGGTCGCCGACCTGATCGGCGACCTTGAAGAGGCTCTGAAATCCGCATGAGAGGGAAGCCAGCAGTATCGGCGACTGATCGTGAGACGATTACAAAGGCGGTCGTCGCGACTATGTTCATGCTTTCCATCATCTCGTTCTGGAGAGCGGCTGCGATCGTCCTCTTCGACCACGCCTTTTTCCAGACCCGACGCCCTTTCCCGGCGTTGTCTTAGCGGGGCAGTCCCATGGCTTCGCGGAGCGTTCGTTTCGACTCGGGCGAGGCGGCGAACAGCTCTTCGGGAAACCTTCGATATTGCAGCAGGTCCCTGTAGATGCGATCGCCCTCATAGAGGTTCAGCTCCAGGCCGGCAAGATACTGCAGGCGCAGGTCCCGGTCGTGATTGATCTCGGCGCCCTGCAGCCAGGCCTTCAGATCGCGTTCTCGTCCGGCATAGGTTGCCAGCAAATCCAGCGGTGACTTGAAGCCTGCTTGATTGAGAGCCATCTCCACGCCGGCATACTCCGGGCGGCTCAAGCGCTGTTGTACATAGTTCAAGTCGATCCGGGCGCTACCAGCCTGTCCCAGCAGTACGGTGTCGTAGCCCTGGCCGTTATTGGTATTACCCCAGATTGTTGCATCGGGGAAGGCGTCGAAGAATGTGGCGATCTCGCTCTTCACTACGGCCGCATCGCTTTCGTACAGGGGCACCCATTGGGTTACCAGGCCGCCTGGATTCAAGTGCTGATTGACCAGATCGAAGTACTCCTTGGTATAGAGCGTGGCGGCACCCTTGACCCAAGGGTGCACCGGATCGGATGTGATGATGTCGAATTTCTCGTGCGTTGTGAGAATATAGTGCCGGGCATCGTCGTAGATCACCTCGACGCGGGGATCGCTCAGCACATCGTGATTCTGCTCGAGGAAGTAGCGGGACACGACCCGGGGTATTAACGGTTCGATCTCGCAAATGACGATTCTCTTGACTTCGGGGTATGGGACGAACGAGCCGGCGGTGACGCCTGCTCCAAAGCCGACGACGAGCACGGAGCTGGGCTTGCGGTGGAGCATCGCCGGTATGTTGCCGAGCATTACCTGCAGCCGCATGTCCTGTGCTTCCGTCGAAGCTTCCACCTTGCCGCTGACGTGGAAGTTGCGCACTCCGTTGGACAGCTCTGAAACGGCAATCGAAGCATTCATCCCCTCGCCCACATAGAGAAAGCTCGGCATGCTTGTGTAAGTCGGGAAAAAACGTCCATAGGCGATCACACCTGGAGGCATGGTTGCGACACTCCAGATCAGCAGCGCGGCAATGGCGGTAAACACAGCAACTGTTACTGTGCTGGCACTCCCGGGCGCCGGGCGCGGCGGCTCGCCGCGTGATGAATCCAGTTGCCCCGAGGGCCAGGCCAGCATCAGGAGCGCCGCTGTGGCGGCCAGCGCAATCAGGAGTCGCTGGGCTTGCTGGGTGCCCATGTTCGGGATTACCACCATGCTGAATCCCAGCGCGCCTATGATGGCACCGACTGTGTTGGCGGCATAGATTCCTCCAACCAGCCGTCCAGGATCCTGACCGCGGGATGCGGCCGCTGCCAGCGCCAGCGGAAAACTCGCTCCCCACAGGCATGCTGCCGGCAGGATCGCCCACAAGCACCGCGCGAGATCAATCTGAAACGTGACTGCGGGGCTGATGGTGAGCGAGGGGTTGACCGGCCAATAGGGAAGGGAACGGGTGAGCATGAAGGCGGCCCATGCGATGGCGGCGGCCAGTATCATCTGGCACTGGCCCAGCGCAATTCGCGACTGCGCGACTTTGCGAGACAGGAATGATCCGATACTGCTGCCGATCCCCAGGCCGGCCAGAAAAACGGCAAGAATGATCGAGAAGGTATAGACCGTTGCGCCCAGCATCAGCGACAACAGGCGCGTCCAGACAACCTCGGCACCCAGCGCGCCCAACCCCGACAGCGCAATCGCAACGTACACCGGCCGGCTATCCGGCGCCGGCGGCGCGGGACGCTGTTTCCGGTCGCCGGTCTGTGCCTGGTACGGCGTCCGTCGCGCCGCCGCAAATGCGATGATTGCCACTGCCGCGTTAAGGGATGCGGCCACGCAGGTTGCCGTTGCCATGTTATAGACGCGCAAGAGGTAGAATCCCGCCAGCAGACAACCAAATACGGCCCCGGCGATGTTTCCGCCGTAGAAGAAACCCAGCCAGGAGACCCCCTTCGGCGTGGTCTCAACCCAGCGCGCGATGGCAGGCAGCGTGGCGCCCATCAGCAGCGTGGGGGGGAGCAAACACAATGCGCAGACCACGCCGCGGAGCAGGATCCCCGGGAACCCATAACCGACTCCTGCGGCGTAAAGGCCGCCGACCAAGGGCATCCCGAACAGCACCAAGATCCCGATGAGCCCGATTCCCAGTTCCATCAGGGCGTAAACACGCAGGGGATGTTCACGCGCCGAAACGATGCGCGGCAGGGCAAAACTGCCCAGACACATGCCTCCCATGAAGGTTCCGAGGAGCACGCCGAGTGATACTGCGGACGAGCCGATCACGAGCTGCAGCAACTGGAACCAGACGATTTCGTAAATCAATGCAGAGCAGCCGCTGCCGACAAACAACAAGAGCAACAGGGGGAGGAACCGGGGCCATGCCGATGCGGCCGGTTCGGCCGGTTGGCCGGGATTCTTATTGGTCATAAGGGACACAGACTCCTAAATCGAATATGCCGGATGGCGATGCACGGCACGTTCAGCTGCAAAGGCACTTTGGGCACCTATTTATCATTTATATTACGACCGGCACGTGACCGCCTAACGGTTTTTCGTTAGGGTCTGCGAATCAGACTGTGACCAAGAGCCGGCCGCGGACAACATGGCGCGGCATAGCAGCATCCGGGAGATCTCAACGCGGAGTGCGCTGAGAACGCAGGGACCGCTTGAGATTCTTGCCGGCTGGGCGAGGATCTGACAGACGGCAGCCTGCGGAGTACCTTCAGCTGCAAAATGACCCCTATAAGTTGCGGGATCTCCACCTCAATCAAACTGTGTTGGGCGGTCGGGATCGGCAAGTGCCGCAAAGGCGTCCTTGATATGACGTGGCAAGGTGCGCTCTCCGGAAAGCTGCGCGGGGATTTCGGCGGGAGCGAAGAATGCTACTTCCGATGTTTCGACACTCGCTCGCGCTTCGCCATCGATCAAATCGCAAAGGAAGACGATCTTAAAAGCGTGAAACAGCTCAAGGGGGCCGGTCCGATTCGCGTCATAGACGCCTATCACCCTGCGCGCCCTGACTCGGAATCCGGCTTCCTCCAAGACTTCCCGTTCTGCGCTCCCGGAGGGCGCATCCCCCACATCAGCCCACCCGCCGGGCATGGTCCAACCGCCGTCTGCGCGCTCTTTGACCAGCAAAAGCCTGCCATTCCGAAAGACGGCGCCTCTTACATCGATGCGGGGAGTGGCATAGCCTATTTGCGCGCGGAAGGCATTCACCAGCGGGACGTATCCGACCCCAGCGTGCTCGGTGATGATTTCAGCGGCGATTTCCATCAGCCGCCGGTAACGCTCAACCTGATATTCATTCAGCGCGTAGCTGTTTCCACTTTGGGCCAGAGCCTGGATCTCGCGTGCCCACTCGAGCCAGCGTGGTGGTGTAACGCATGTCATGAGAAACTCCAGCATCGATACCTGTGGCTCTCATCATCCGGGAAGAAGGTGCGCATATCAAGGCTCTTGTGATCCGTCTGATTCATAGAGTGGTCAGAGTTCTTTTGGTACAATCAGCCGATTATCAGGCAGTTGCACTGTTAATGGGAACAGTCCCGCGGTTTGCCGTCCGCTATACCACCACGCCTGAAAGGCAGGCGTCAATTTGTGAAGGAGGCTCATTTATGCGTAGGTTCGCGCGCTTTGTGCCGGTTGTGGTGTTTATCCTCGGCTTGTCGGCAGCCGTGGGTCCGGCCTCGGCCCAGTCATCGAAGCGCCCGCTCACCCTCGACGATCTGGCCAGGATACGCAGTGTCGGCGATCCCCAGGTTTCGCCTGACGGCAAGTGGGTAGCCTATACGGTTGGCGCAGTCGACGTGGAGAAAGACCGCCGCGACACCGACCTATGGATGGTCAGCTGGGACGGCAGCCAGCAAATCCGCCTGACCGCTACCAGCGACACAAGCGAGAGCGCTCCGCGCTGGAGCCCCGACAACCGCTACCTCGCATTCCTTACCTCCCGCGGGGACGAAGAGGAAAAAAAGAAGGGTGCGCAGGTTTGGCTGCTCAACCGCGCCGGCGGCGAGGCCCAGAAGCTCACCGACATCAAAGGCGGCGTCTCAGAATATGCCTGGGCACCCGACAGCAAGCGACTGATCCTGGTCGTCCACGATCCGGATCCCGCTGCGGAACCGGAGAAGCTGGAAGGCTGGAAGCGCAAGACGAGGCCGCCGATCGTTATAGACCGGTATCACTTCAAGGAGGACCGTGAAGGATATCTCGGACTGCTCCACACCCACTTGTCGCTGTTCGAGGTGGAGACGCGCAAGGCGGAGGTCCTGACCTCGGGGCGGTTCGATGAGCAGTTCCCGGCGTGGTCGCCCGATGGACGGTATGTTGCGTTCGTCAGCAACCGCACTTCGGATCCGGACCGCAACGAGGATACGAACGTTTTCGTGATTGAGGCAAAACCCGGTTCGGAGCCTCGGCAGTTGACAACCTATGCCGGACCTGACGGCGGCCGCCCGTCGTGGAGCCCCGATGGCCGGTTCATCGCCTACGTTCAAGGCGACGAGGTGCGCTACACGGCGTACAACCTGAATAAACTGGCCGTTGTGCCGGTCGCAGGCGGGCAATCCCGTGTGCTCACGATTGCGCTGGACCGTGGAGTTTCGGGCCCGTTCATCTGGACTTCAGATGGCAAGGAGCTCCTGTTTGTGGTCGCGGATGACCGTGCCAGCTACCTGGCGCGTATGCCGGTCGCGGGTGGTGCGGTCGACAAAATCACTGCGGGGCGCCGCGTTGTATCCGGTATCTCAAGGCGGGATGATGGGACCCTTGCGCTTCTGACCGCCACCGCGAGCGAAGTTTCCGAGGTGCACGCCCTTGAGAATGGCACCCTGCGTCGCCTTTCGCATCAGAACGACGCTCTGTTCAGTGAACTTCAGCTGGGCACGACCGAGGATTTCACGTCCAGGAGCAAAGACGGCACCGAAGTTCACGGCCTGATAGTGAAGCCCTATTCCTACACGCCGGATCGAAAGTATCCCGCGCTGCTTCTGATTCACGGTGGTCCGAACGGGCAGGACGAGCACTCGTTCAGTTTCGACCGGCAGTTTTTTGCTGCCAACGGTTATGCGGTGATCTCGGTGAATTACCGCGGCAGCTCGGGCCGCGGAACCGCCTATCAGAGGGCAATCTACGCCGACTGGGGCAACAAGGAGGTTGTCGACCTCCTCGGCGCCGTGGATTATGCCGTGGCGAGTGGGATTGCGGATCCCGAGCGGCTGGGCATCGGCGGTTGGAGCTACGGCGGTATCCTGACCGACTACACCATTGTTACGGACCCGCGCTTTAAGGCGGCGGTGAGCGGTGCCAGCAGTGCACTGCAACTGTCGATGTACGGCTCCGATCAGTACATCCTGCAATACGAGAACGAGCTGGGGGTGCCGTGGAAAACGAAGGACCTGTGGTTGAAGCTTTCCTACCCATTTTTCCAGGTGGACCGGATCAAGACGCCAACCCTGTTCCTGTCCGGCGACCGTGACTTCAATGTGCCTACCATTGGTGTCGAGCAGATGTACCAGGCACTCAAGAGCCTCGGCGTGGACACCCAGCTCATCATCTACCCCGGCCAGTTTCACGGCATCACGGTGCCGAGCTACATGCGCGACCGGCTGCAGCGATACCTGGATTGGTTCAACAAGTATCTGAAAAAATAGACAGCCGCCATGGACAGGGTGCGGCTCAGGCGCACGCAAAAAATCTCAACGCAGAGTTTGCTGAAATCGCAGGAACCGCAGAACATTTGAGATTCTCAACCGCCGGGCGGGGAATCTGATAGTCAGCAGCATGGAACACGCGAAAACCTCTTTCCTTTGCTTCTGGCATTTCGTGGGTGCTGATTCGGCTGCGGCCCGGGCGCTTTGCGTTCTTCGCGACCGGGTCTTCGTTGCCGTCACCGATTGAGTGAGGCGAGGATCGCGATGACGGCGATGATAATTATTACGCCGGCCACGGCGGCTGCAATCTTCCAGGAGCTGTAAGGGCGCTCCCCCTGCAACTCACCGGTCCGCGCGTTGATCAGAATGCGATACACCCTGTCCCGGTAGCGATATGCACTGAGCCAGACGGGCAGCAGGATGTGCTTGAAGGTAATCTTGTCGTAGCTGGTCTTAACCGAATCAATCCGCTGGTGATCTCCCCCGATGTCGTGGCGGATGCTCTCGCGAATCCCTCCATCCATGATCTCCCGCGCGATGTCAAAGCCGGCTGGCAGATCCACCTGATAGCTCTCCGCCCTGAAGCCGCTCAGGTATTCGTCGGCATAAGGGACCAGATTGGACAAGTCCCAGGGCTGCAGGCGATCGGCATACTTGCGGGGCAGGGAATTGCTCGCCACCACGAGGATATCGTCGAAGCGGTTCCAAACCGTGCCGCTCGCCGGGCACCATCGCGTTCTTCTGACCTGTCGCGTTCTGGTCACGGCCCTGCCGTTTTCATAGGCCGTGTAGGTCTCTGTCTCCCAGTAATCATCACCACGCGCGCCGCGGTAAAAGCTGGTCGTGTCGGAATCGTAGGTCCAATACGGCACATAGATCCCGGCCAGCTTGTTCTCGGTCTGTGCATACTGTTTCAGATCATTGGGTGCAAACCAGAGCCCCTTGATCCAGCGGCGGAAATCTTCGAATCCCTGCGTCTGCGAGATCTTGAATGGGAGCAAGGCCTTGGGTTTGAGAACGCGTGAGGTGTGCGTCGTGATAATGAGATCGGTACCGCAGAATGGACACGTGCCTGCGGCCACCTCCGGCGGCATCGTTGTTTCGGCGCCGCACTTTCCGCACTTTACCCGATGCGCTTCCTGCGTTTCGTGCTCATCTGCGAGTTTCTTGAGATACTCCCGGAAATCGAGTTCCTCGATCTGCTCCTCGGAGTGCGGGATCTGGGTTTCCGAGCCGCAGTATGGGCACTTCAAGACAACGGTGCCCGGGGCATAGTCGAGCTTCGCGCCGCACTGCTTGCAGGGGAATTGCTTGTTACCGGTTACGGGAGCGGGTAAAGCGTCATCTGCCATAGGATCTGAGCGCACTGGCGCAGAGGTTGTGAAGGACAGGCTCCTGAAATCACGGTCCAAAACAGACAGCGGCGACCCGGCGACGCGCCGGATTCAATTTCCCTTGGTAGCGTCATGGGCTGCGCTGCATCCCATGGGCCGCTGCGGTCCGGAGGACATTCAGGGACTCGGCGGCAGCGGCGGAGGCGTACTGGCGAGAATCTGCGCCAGGGCCGGAACCTGCCCCGCCGGCGTCCACTGCGGCATCCCCTGCGTCCATACCAGGGTCTGCGGTGTCAGCGATCCCGACAGCGCCTGCGATGCAAGCGCCTGAATATCGAAGGGGCCAGTGCGCTGCCCGCCGACAGCCACGAAATAGACGGCCGCGCCCGGAACGGGTGGCGGTGCCAGGGGTGTCTGGGCCTGCTGCCCCGACATCGCCTGGGCAATCGGCCCGGCCATGGCGACCCCCATGCCAAGCCCCGCGCCTGCGGCGGCCAAGCCCCCGGGATTTTTTGCCGCATCCGGGATCGAGTTGGCGATATTGAACTGCGTATAGGCTGCCAGATTGCCCACGATCCCCATGCTGGTGCGCTTGTCCAGCGCCTCTTCCACCGCGGGCGGGAGCGAGATGTTTTCGACGAGCAGCTTCGTCAGTTCGATCCCGTAGCTCTGGAACTCGGGCCCGATGCGCTGGGTTAGGAAATCGCCGAGCTCGGTGTAGTTGGCGGCGAGGTCCAGCACGGGGATTTTACTGTGGCCGAGGATGTCGGCGAAGCGCGACACGATCAAATCGCGCAATTGATTGACGATCTCCTCAACCTTGAAGAGTCCATCGGTGCCGACGATCTGGCGGATCAACACCGCAGGGTCCTTGACGCGCACGACATAAGTGCCGAAGGAGCGCAGCCGGATGGGTCCGAACTCGGGGTCGCGCATCATTATGGGATTCAAGGTCCCCCACTTGAGGTCGGTAAACTGGCGCGTGGAACAAAAATACACCTCGGCCATGAATGGGCTGTTGAAGCCATACTTCCAGCCCTGCAATGTGGAGAGGATCGGAAGATTTTTGGTTTCCAACACGTACATGCCGGGCTGGAACACATCCGCGAGCTTTCCTTCGCTCACGAACACGGCGGCCTGGCCCTCGCGCACCGTGAGCTGCGCGCCATATTTGATCTGGTTATTGTAACGCTCAAACCGATACACCATGGTGTCGTTCGTGCTGTCTATCCATTGAACAATGTCGATAAATTCGCCGCGAACCTTGTCCCAGAGGCTCATAGTTGTCGCTCCTTGAATAATCTGATGCCGGCCGGCCCGGCGCCTCGACATCACGATAATTGAAAGCATAAGGAACCTGTCGCCGGCAGAGCAAGCACAAAAAACGGGGATCATTGCGGGCAGCGCTGTTGGAATCCAGCGTGTGGCTCCCTGAATATGATGCCGCGGGATCGGTTTTTCTCACCAGAGCCCGCAGCCGGATTTGCTGGATGCCGGGCGGCGAGTGCTCCGGCCTCCGATGAACTTCCCCGAACGCTTCCGGCCGCAGGGGTTGGGGGTTTGGGGTGCCAATACCAAAAAAAGAACTGAAGCTTTCACGGGAGATGCCGATAGGTTACATGAGAAAAGGCAAATTCTTGTTGATTTCAGTCTGCCGATGCCGGCCTCCAGCTGTGGAGAGAGGCCATGGGTTGATACTGCAATCTGTCCCCCCAGTTAGAGTTAGGAGAAAGCCTTGAAAAGGAACACTCCCGTAGATCAACCGCATCAACACGCTGGCTTCAGCCTGGTTGAGGCCACCGCAGTCATGTTAGTTATATCCCTCGTTGCGGGATTCGCCCTGTTGAACATAGCCGGAATCCTGCCAGGGGTGAGGGCAAATACGGCTCTGCGCGAGACGGTGGCGCAGCTGCGCAGGGGCAGGGAATTGGCGATGGCACAGCGCCGCAACATTATGATCAGCTTCTTGGGAAACAACCAGATCGAGCTCACCCGCATAAATGTGCCGGCCGGGACCACGGTCTTAGATACGGTCACCCTGGACAACGGCGTCGAGTTTCAACTGTTCGGGGGTGTACCAGACACTCCAGATTCGTTTGGAAACGGTGCCGCGGTGGACTTCGGAGGTTCGGCTACATTGACATTCCTAAGCGACGGCACTTTAGTCGATGCTCAGGGCAGTCCCTTGGCGGGTACGGTTTTTCTTGGCCTGCCTGGCCATCCCGAGACCGCACGCGCGGTTACTATTCTGGGTGGCACCGGGCGTGTCCGGGGCTACCGGTGGACTGGAACCTCATGGATTCAATGACGAGGACAGGTATGACAGTCGTAAGAGAAGCGCACAACCATCAGGCTGGCTTCAGCCTTGTCGAGACGATGATTGCCACCATTATCTTGGGCGGCGGATTATTGGCTCTCGCGACTGCGTTCGCACAGGGCATGGTCTCGATGTCAACATCCCATTACCACCAGATTGCCAAAGAAAAAGCCTCCGAGGCTATCGAGAGCGTCTTTACTTCTCGAGATACCAGGACGATCATCTGGGCCCGCATTCGGAATGTCAACAATGGGGGGATATTCTTGGATGGGCCGCAACCGTTGCTTACGCCCGGCCCGGACGGCTTAGCCAACACGACCGATGACGGCCCCGCGCAGACCGAGATTCTGCCGGGCCCCGACGGTGTATTAGGGACCGGGGACGATATCGTATTTTTGTTGAACAGCTTTACGCGTGAGATGGTGATCACGGATCTTGCCCCGAATTTGCGCCAGATTCGCGTCATCGTCCGTTACCAGATAGGCCATTTGAGTCGCCAGTACCAACTGATCGCCTACATTTCTTCATTCGCATGACGTCGCGGATCGTAGAGAGCAGATGCAACAACGATGAATGTGTCGTGATAGGAGGCCCTGCATGAAAAAAGAACAAGGGTTCAGCCTGACAGAAGTGCTGATAGCGACGGCCCTGTCCCTTGTTTTGCTGGCCGCGGCGATGAGCTCCCTCGATAGTGCCTTGGGTATGAACGACAAAGCCACCCTCATGGCGGACCTGGAGCAAAACTTGCGAGCCGGAATCAACCTTCTGGTTCGCGACTTCGTCAATGCCGGCTGGGGAATCCCGATTGGAGGCATTCCAATCCCATCCGGAGCCGGCGCGCTTGCGGTGCAGCGGCCAGGACCTCCGGGAACCAACTACACCTTTGCCCCTGCCATTACGATGGCTGCAGTCAATCCCGGGCCCGCCCTGGGTCCAGTGGGCAACGGCCGGGCAACGGACATGGTCAACATCCTCTATGCCGACAACCTATTACCGCTGAACCAAATGCCGCTCGATGCGATCGGCGCCAATGGCGCCAGCATGACTGTGAACGCCGGCACGCCAATCACCGGTGTCATCAACGAGATCCGACCTGGCGATCTGATTGCCTTCAGCAATGCCCTGGGGAACACATTACAGTATGTCAGTCGGGTTGCGGGCCAGGTAGTCTATTTTGACGCAGGCGATCCTTTTAATCTCAATCAACCTGGAGCGCCGCAGGGATCGATCATGCAGCTCCAGAACGCCGGCGTTTTCCCGCCGACGACGGCAACGCGGGTCTGGCTGGTCACCTATTACCTGGACACCACAACTGACCCTGCTACACCTCGACTTATCCGCCGGATCAACGACAGGGCCGGAGAAGTCGTTGCTCTTGTCCTGGAAGACCTGCAATTAAGCTATGATCTGGTGGACGGCGTAGGCAATCCCACGAACGTAAAGATTCCCATAGCGCCCAATTCACCCAATCAGATCCGCAAGGTCAACATCTCCCTTTCCGGGCGTTCGAGTATGGTGATTCGTAATAGCCAGGACTATCTGCGGAGGAGCCTGACGACTCAGGTCAGCCTTCGCAGCCTGTCTTTTATTGATCGTTATATATGATGGGACAAGGAGTATGAAAACAAGAAGTGAATCAGGCGTCGCATTGATCGGCGCCCTGTTGATCCTGGTGCTGCTTTCCGGCCTGCTTGTGGGCTTTGTAATTTCAGTAACTTCGGATCAAAGACTGATCGGCGTCGACAGGGACCAGAACCGGGCTTTCTACGGATCGCTTGCGGGCTTGGAACAGCTCACAGCCGATCTCGGCACGCTCTTCAACACCAATTACGCGCCAAGCGTTGCCCAAATCAACGCTCTCACGGCGAACGTGCCGAACATCCCCTACATCTCTTATATAGCTCCAGGCGGCGGATCCGGTTATGAAATTCAGTTCGCGTTGGATGCCGCGGGGAAACCGCAGGCCGTTACGCGCACCATCCCTTCGGGCCCATACGAAGGCCTTGTGGGCCTGATTACTTCGTATACTATGACATCTACAGCTCACACGCCCACCGACGCAGAGGTGAGGATGCGCCGGACCTTGCAGACGGTGGCGGTGCCCGTTTTCCAGTTTGGGATCTTCTCCGAGACTGATCTGAGCTACCACGCGGGCCCGGATTTCAATTTCGGCGGCCGGGTACACACGAACGGCAACCTCTATCTGGCGGAAGGCACGGGGAGCGTTCTGACGATGTCGAACCGGGTTACCGCTGTCGGAGAGGTGATTCGCACAAACCTGATCAATGGCTGGCCTAGTGCCACGAACTACCAGGGCCGTGTGGACGTGGCCACGGCTCCAGGGGCCTTTAGAGCCCTTGCTGCCGGTGAAGGGAGTCTTGTAGGGACATTCCCATCAGCACAAAACGAACCGACATGGACGAATCTTTCCATCGGCACGTACAACGGCAATATCCGAAATGGGCGCACCGGGGCGCGCCGCATGGATCTTCCTCTCGTAGGGATGGGGGCCACCCCCGTGGACCTGATCCGACGGCCTCCGGCCAACGAGGATGTCGCTAATCCGGATGTGTTTGCCCAACGCTACTTTACCATGGCGAGCCTGCGGATCCTGCTTTCCGATAATGCCGCGGACCTTACCTCGTTGCCGACCGTAACCGCGACAGCTCCACTCGCGCTGGCCGGGATTGCGCCTGACGGCACGCCTATTGCCACTTCCGCAGGGAATGTGAATCCGTCTGTGGCATACACTCAAGGTTATCGAAGCCCAATCGGCACAAACCTGATCGACGGCTTCATCAAGATCGAAATGCAGACCGCGGCCGGGAACTGGCAAGACGTCACCCAGGAGATCCTGCAACTTGGCGTTGCGGGCCGGGACCTGACGCTAACTTGTGTCGATCCCCCTAATTCGATCATTCGCGTTCAGCGTTTGAAGGACACACCCGCGGCTTGCGTCGGGGGTGCCTCTACTCAATACTGGCCCAACGTGTTGTTTGACACGCGCGAAGGAGCTCTGCGCGACAATATCCCGACGGCTCAGACTACCGTATATCTCGGCGGCGTCATGCACTACCTCGAGCTCGATGTCAACAACCTCAGCCGTTGGTTCCGCGGCGTGATTGGGGCAAGCGGCAACAATGCCATAAACGTGACTGGATACGTGGTCTATTTCTCGGACCGGCGCACGAATCGCAATGCGGCGAACCTGGAGACGGGCGAGTATGGCTTCGAAGACTTCGTGAACCCGGGGAGCGTTAGCGGCACTCCCAACGGACTCCTGGATGCTGCCGAGGATGTCAACAACAACGGCGTTCTGGATACTTATGGTCAAAATCCCATTCTTCCGGGGACGGCTCCCCTGGATGCCACCGCCCGTCCCTGGACTCCTGTCGCGGGCAATGTTGCGAGGGTGAACCACCCGATCTTTTTCCGGCGTGCCTTGAAGCTGGTCAATGGCCAGACCATTGACCTTGGCACCAGCAACGGTATACCCCTCGGTCTGGCAGTCGCCTCTGAAAATCCCATCTATGTTCAGGGAAACTACAACGCGCCCGGAACCTTCGCCGGCGCACACGTAGCCTGCTCCATGATTGCCGATACCGTAACCCTCCTCTCAAACTCCTGGAACGATATAAATTCATTCGCCTTTCCCTATTCCCCCGGCGCGCGGAACGCAAGCACCAGTTGGTATCGGACGGCTCTCATCTCCGGGAAAGCCAAACCATTCCCGCAGCCGGCAGGAACACCTCAGGATTACGGGACAGACGGCGGCGTTCACAACTTTGTTCGCCTCTTGGAGAATTGGTCGGGACGTTGGTTGAATTACCGCGGATCTCTCATCAGCCTGTATTTCAGCCAGCAGGCAGTAGGCACATACAAGTGTTGCACCAACGTCTACAATCCCCCCAGCCGTGGCTACAACTTCGACGTGGAGTTCCTGGATCCAAGCTTGTTGCCACCGCGCACCCCGATGTTCCGCGATGTCAACATCACCGGTTTCACCCGGTTGATTGCGCCTAACAAATGATCGGTCTCGCGGTCTTGTGGGTGGTCAGTCAAGACCGTGGCCAGCGCATACCGGAGACTTCACCTGCGGTTAAACTGGCCATCAAGGGACCGGGGAGTTGCTCTGAAAACGGTTCCCCAAGAACTGAGGGCAGCACCGAATGAAACCAATTTCACGAATGCCGCCATTCGTGAAATTGGTTTCGTTTGTTGCTGCATTTAACAGCCTCCTCCATCAGCAGTGCCCGCCCGCTGTTGCCAAATGGTCTGAGAACCAGCTCTACCCGCCGAGATTCCGATTACAAGAAGTTCACCGTCGCGACTTATGCGAAGTTTGGCATTGGGAAGCACGCGTGATTGCATGCCCGTGCCGCGAACTTTCCGAGAGGCGCTTGGGCGCTGACTGAAATTGCGATGATACGTGGGATTGGTGCATTTGGTTTTTTTTGACTTGTTGTGCGCGGGGCCGGATGCGTCATAATAAGGAGCTTTGAAACCCTGCATTGCCGCTCTTTTGCCGGAGGGAAACCGCGATGACAATGGGCCGCTTGCTGTTCCTGTCGTTTGTGCTGTCGCCATGCAGCCTGATTGCGCAGATAGCGCGCAACAGCCCCGGTGTTGCACCTCAGACAATCGCCATAGAAGACGGTTGGATGCTGCAGTCCTCGGCCGTGGTGGAACAAAAGGGTGAGGTCCTCTCTACGATGCAGTTCCAGCCCCGGAACTGGTACCCCGCAGCCGTTCCTACCACAGTCGTCGCGGCGTTGGTGAAAAACCAGGTGTACCCCGATCCGACTTTTGGGATGAACCTGCGCTCGATCCCCGGGACCAGCTATCGCATCGGCGTGAACTTTTCCAATGTAGCGATGCCGGCGGACAGCCCGTTTGCAGTTCCGTGGTGGTACCGCAAGGAGTTCGTCCTGCCGGCGACCTACAAGGGGAGAAGTATCTGGTTGAACTTCGGCGGGATCAATTACCGCGCCGATATCTGGGTAAACGGAAAGCAAATCGCAGGATCAGAGAAAGTCGCGGGTGCCTGGCGTGCCTACAGGTTCAACATCACGGACATGGCGCTGCCCGGCAGGACCAACGTGCTGGCGGTGCGGGTATATCCACCGACGGAAAACGACCTGGCCATCACCTTTGTCGATTGGAACCCGCAGCCACCCGATAAGAATATGGGGCTGTGGCGCAGCGTGGAGATAACGACCAGTGGACCGGTGTCCCTGCGCTATCCGACTGTGATTTCCAAACTCAATCCCCCGGCGAACGACAGCGCCCGCCTTACCGTGGCGGCCCTGCTCGAGAACGCTAGCCGGCTTCCTGTAAGAGGCACGCTGAAAGGCCGGATCGAGAAGATCGAGTTTGCACAGGAGGTGGAACTGGCCGCAGGAGAGTCCAAGGACGTCGCTTTCGAGCCCGACCAGTTTCGTCAACTCGTTGTTTCCAAGCCGCGCCTGTGGTGGCCTGCGCAGATGGGGACGCCCGGCACGTACCATCTGAGCATCGAGTTTGACGTAAACGGCGCGGTTTCCGACCGGGCCGAGACCAGCTTTGGCATCCGCGAGGTCACCTCGGAGTTGAATGCAGACAGGAAGCGGGTGTTTTCAATCAACGGCAAAAAAATCCTGATCCGGGGCGGAGGTTGGGCACCGGACATGATGTTGCGGGAGAATGCCCGGCGGCTGGAAGATGAACTTCTTTACGTCCGGGACATGGGCCTGAACACGATCCGCCTGGAAGGGAAGTTGGAGACCGATAGATTTTTTGACCTTGCCGACCGCTATGGAATCCTGATCATGGCGGGTTGGTGTTGCTGCGATCACTGGGAACGGTGGCAAAAGTGGACGCCCCAAGACCACAAGATCGCGGAGGAATCGCTCCGCAGCCAGATGTACCGCCTGCGCAGTCACCCCAGTCTGGTGATGTGGCTGAACGGCAGCGACAACCCTCCGCCCGCAGAAGTGGAGAAGATGTATCTGTCTGTGGAACAACAGTGCCGCTGGCCCAACCCGATCGTGTCATCAGCTACCGCCAGGCGGAGTAGTGTAACCGGTGAGAGCGGGGTGAAAATGACGGGCCCGTACGAGTATGTCGCCCCCGGATATTGGCTCCAGGACACTAGGAGCGGCGGCGCGTATGGCTTCAACACCGAGACCAGCCCAGGGCCCGCCGTGCCGCCGGTCGAAAGCTTGCGTGCGATGTTGCCCAAGGAACACCTCTGGCCGGTCGACGAGTGGTGGAATTTCCACGCCGGAGGCGGCTCGTTCAAGGATATCCGAGTTTTCACGGAGGCCCTGAACGCACGCTACGGCACAGCCACCGGACTGCAGGATTTCGCGCTCAAGTCCCAACTCATGACCTACGAGGGCATCCGCGCCATGTTCGAGGCTTACAGCCGCAACAAGTACACCTCGACGGGTGTGATCCAGTGGATGCTGAACAACGCCTGGCCGTCCCTGATCTGGCATCTCTATGATTACTATCTGCGCCCGGCCGGCGGATACTTCGGCGCCAAAAAGGCACTGGAAGCTTTGCACCCCTTATATTCCTACGATGATCGCACGGTGTGGGTTGTGAGCAGCCAGTATCAGGATGCCAGGGGCCTCAAGCTCACAGCCAGGATTTTTAACCTCGACATGAGGGAGAAATTTTCGCGGCAGGCCTCAGTCGATGCCGTGGCAGACAGCACCCAGAAGGTCCTCGATTTGCCCGAAATCCCGGATCTGAGCCCGGCATACTTTCTGGCACTGCGGCTCGAAGATTCAGCGGGCGTGATTGTGGGCTCCAATTTCTATTGGCTCTCCACGAAGCCCGAGACGCTGGCATGGGATAAGTCCACGTGGTACGTAACTCCCACCGCATCTTATGCCGACTTCACGGCGCTCCAGCAATTGCCCAAAGTCACGCTCAGGGTTGCCAGCCGGACAGAGCAGAAAGGGCAGGATGTGCTAACGCACGTGACGCTCGAGAACACGGGCACAAACCTGGCGTTTTTCATCCGTCTAAAAGTCAACAGAGGGGCTGACGGTTACGAGATTCTGCCTGTGCTCTGGCAGGATAACTATTTTTCGCTGCTGCCGGGCGAAAAGCGGGAAGTTACCGCCACCTTTCGCGCTCAGGACCTGGGAACAGCCTCGGCGGCAGTGGAAGTAAGCGGCTGGAACGTCATGCAGTAGAAAAACCGCGCCGCGACGGCTCCGGAAATGCCCGGCAGTTCTGCACGATCGCACCGTTCAAGCTTCTTCGGGCGGAGGTTCAAAGTTCACCAGATCTCGGCTGAAGCCATGGGTTTTCCAGGCGCCGAAGCCGATACCGACCGCGAGCCAGACTGCACCGGCGATCTTGGCAGGCCGGCTCAGGTTCAGCCACAGGAGCAGACAGATAAGGAATCCGGCCAGGGGCGGAAT
Organism: Terriglobia bacterium; assembly: GCA_020072565.1. Classification (NCBI taxonomy): domain Bacteria; kingdom Pseudomonadati; phylum Acidobacteriota; class Terriglobia; species Terriglobia bacterium. The sequence continues at coordinate 46,456 of JAIQGI010000029.1, read as the reverse complement.
GAGGTTGGTGAGTCTCTTTTCGTTCACCCGCAGGAAATAGTGGGTGAATGCGGAGGCATTAACGCCCATGAAGGCGATCAATGCCCCGAAGTTCAGCATTTCAGCACCGAGCCCGTAGGTCAGCACAAACGCGCCGAGCAGTGCGACCACCCCCACAAAAATCACATTATTTCGCGGGATGCGCCGCTTGGGATCGACTGCGCCGAAGAATGATTTGGGCAGCGCATTGCTGCGTCCCATGCCGTAGAGCAGCCTGGCAGCTCCCAGTTGGGCACCCATGCCGGATCCGAAGTTTGCCACCATGAGCGTGAGATTGACAACCAGGAAGAACCACTGTCCTGCGGCCCTGCCGGCGACATGGACATAGGCGGTATCGATGTCCGGAAACGGCTGCGTGGCCGGCCAGACCAGTTGGGCAGCATATACCTCCATTGCCGATAGTATGCCGATTGCGAGGCAGGTGAACACGGTGGCCAGCAGGATGTTGCGTCGCGGGTTCTCCGCTTCCTCCGACAAGGTCGAGATGCCGTCGAAGCCGATGTAAGTCAACACGGCAATCGAGGTGCCCCCGAGAACGGCGCGGACCTGGAAGGTTTCGGGATCATAGAAAGGGTGCGTAAAAAAGCCGGCGGCATCGTGGGGGTGTCCGATGATGTAGCGCGCGGCAGCGACAAAGAAGATCGTAATCACGACGCCCATGCCGGCCGCCAGACCGGCGTTGATGCGGGCCGAGGTCTTGATGCCTCGCAGGTTGAGTCCGGTAAAGACAAGGAAAAAAAAGAAGGCCCAGACCCAATAGGGCACGCCGGGCGCGAAATTCATGGCGGCCTTGCTGCACCAGATGATGCAGATGAGCGGGTTGAGCATGTAATCCATTGCCATGCTCCAGCCGGTGACGTAGCCGAGTGCGGGATTGATCTCCTGGCTCACATAGGTGAACGCGGAACCGGCGCTCGGGTAGGCTCGTGCCATGCGCCCGTAGCTGACGGCCGTCAGCAGCATGGCCGCCATGGCAACGAGAATGGTGGTCACGACATGACCGCGGCCCCGTTCGCTGAGCACGCCAAACACGGACATGGGAGCTGTCGGCTGAATGACGATCATTCCGTACAGAATCAGGTCCCACAGGGTCAGAGTGCGCCGGAGTTGCGGTGCGCCGCCGGATGAGGTTGACATGATGCGCGTATTGGATTATGGGGCGACCGACTCTGTCAACAGGAAAGGCGGTGGACAGATCCCGAGGGCCCGCTTCGGGAACTTGGCGGCGCGTTCAGCCGGCTTGCCGAAGCCTATCCGCCATGCAATCCTTACGAGAGGAGGAGGCAGGAATGATGAACGACACGCAGCATTTTGGCCTGAGCCGTATCGGGCAGATTGCAGTCACCGTGCACGACGTGGCCAGGGCAACTGCTTTTTATCGAGACAAGCTTGGCATGAAGCTGCTGTTCGAGGCATCGAATATGGCGTTTTTCGATTGCGGCGGCATCCGGCTGATGATCGGAGTAGCCTCGAAGCCTGAGTTCGACCACCCGAGTTCCATCATTTATTATCGGGTCGGGGACATCCTGAGCGCGTTCGATATCCTCACCGCCCGCGGCGTTGCATTTGAAGCCAAACCACATCTGGTGGCTCGCCGGGACGATCACGAGCTGTGGATGGCATTCCTGCGCGATGTCGATGACAATATGCTTGCGCTGATGAGCGAAGTGCCCCGCGTCTGAGGCATCGGGGAATTTGCGATCTGGGATGTGAAAGGTCGGCAACGGATCACCGGGTTTCAGTTGTATCCATCCAAAGTGTGGTTCAGCCAGGCGAGCCAGTCTCCGAGGTTGATGCTCTGGGGAAGGCCGGCGGGAGGGCTGATGCGTGCGCGGTCGGCGAAAAGCCCGTAGAGCCGGTTCCTCTCGGTTGGATCCTTGACCTCGCTGCGGACCGCAGTCCGAAACCTGCCGGCAGCCTCGACCCATTCACCCATGCCGCGGGTGAGCGCCGAAATGCGGTTGCGGACGGCGGCGGCCATAAATGGGGCCGCGCCGCCGGTGCTTACAGAGACGGTCAGCGGGCCTTCGCGCCAGACGGCCCCGAAAGTGACGGTGCACAGTTCGGGAACATCGACCACATTCACGGGAATGCCCTTCTGCCTGGACTCGGCCGATACGGCACGGTTGACCTCCTCGTCGGGGGTGGCGGCGACGACCAGGTGGAATCCCTCGCAGTCACCCTGTGCATATGCACGCGCCAGCCAACGGATCAGGCCCCGATCCACCTCATTCCGAATGCGTCCGTCGATCTCAGGCGCAACTACAGTCAGCGCACAACCGGCCGCAAGAAGCATTTCGACCTTGTGTGCCGCCACTTTGCCGCCGCCGATCACCAGGCAGGGCAACCGATCCAATTTGAAATTCAGAGGCAGGTACCTGGTATTTTTCATGATTGCCCAATCGATCCTATATCAAATTGTCTGCACTTCCAAGGCAGACATCGAGATGCCGTCCGGACGCGAATCAATCCTATGCTTGACTTACAACCTCCCCTGCTTCACGATGGATCGAGCCAAAGCCCTGCCCTTGCCGGGCGGGAGCTGGCGGTGGAATCCGGCCGGGCGGCAGACTGCAGCGTGCCCGCCGGTCATTGGATAACGTCAATACATTGAGGAGATACTGAGGAATAAATGTCCGCTCGTCTGTTTGTTGGAAACCTTCCTTTTGATGTAACCGAAGCTGAACTGAGGGACCTCTTCTCGCCGGTAGGGCCCCTGTCATACGTTTTTCTCCCGGTGGATCGGGAGAGCGGTAAAAGACGAGGCTTCGCCTTCATAGAATTCGGCGATGAGGCCAAAGCTGCTGAAGCCCTGCACCGCTTCAACGATCAGCAGTTCAAGGGTAGGCCGCTTGCCTTAAGTGAAGCTCGTGCCAGAGATGCAAGGCCGGCCTTTGGCGCGCCGGTCAGGGCCCGGGTTCCTCGCCTGCCCGATGCATATGACTCTGCACCCGGTCTGGGTGAATCAACGGGCCGGAGGGAACGACGAGGTCGTGATGACTCGCGGCGTCATGCGAAGCCGGGGATTCGCGGTGCGCGCGTCGAAGGGCCCAGCAAGAAAGGGCCGCGGCGAGAGCGGGCCGGAGGCCGCGTTTTCGGTCTGGACGCCGATGATATCGGGGATTTTGACGAGTCGCTCGAAGAAGAAGAAGTGGAATGATCTTCACGCCCCAGACGGGTACGGACAGCCTGTCTACGGCTGGCAAGACCTCTCCGGTAACAGTGTCGACGTCGGCGGCGACGCCGCCATGAGAAGTCTTACTTACACTAACGGTGTCTACTGAAGAACTCCCTGAGGATGTTGGCCGCTGCGTCCAGGCCGAAGGTGATGGCTCCGCTTTTCAAGCCATTGGCTGCTGTTTGATGGGGCTTGGGATACCATGCCCTGGAAATGAGCCCCGCACCGAAGACGCTCACCAGGTGGGGATAGGCGACTCGCCAGCGGCCCTGATCGTCCCGGGTCCTTGCGGCCTGCGCAATCGCATCCAATGTCCGGGGCCATTTTCGCGTGTGCGGCGAAGGAAAATACCGCGGATCATATCCAAGCAACCCGCCGATGCCGAAGCGGAGGGACTCTTTCACCACGTGCTTCCCATAGCTCGAAGCGAGCCGGCGCCCATAGCCGGACATCCCTTGCCTCCACTCAGGCACGTCATCGCGGGCCTGTCCGATGGCAGCTCCGGAAGCGGTGCCCAGAATATTCAGCGGACTGTACAGGGCCCTCAGGTAGTGGTGGAATTTCTCTCTCCCGGTCGGCGGAGGGGATAGCTGTGCGCTGCCGGCTGTCCGTGTATCGGCCTGATCCGACCCATCCGCAGATTGTGCGAGTACCTGTGCCTCGGCCGAAGCAGGCCACGTAAAGGAGCCCGCCATGAGGCAGGCAGTGCAAAAAACGGGAAACTGGAGTCGAAATGCAATCCGCAAAAGCCGCACAGGCCTCAAAAAAGTTCCTTCCGATCTTCTGTGATCCGGGAGATCTTCGGGTTTGATTTTTTTGCGAACAGCATTCATAGGGCCTCTAGAGCTCCTGCACGGCGGCGCGGATATCCTCAATGGCCGCCTGCATCCGGTCGAGATGGGTGCGGAAAGAGAGGACGCAGATTCTGAGGATGAACATTCCCCCCAACGAGGTTGCAGTCAGAAATACGCGCTGCCTGGCGTTGACTCCGGCGATCAAGCGGCGGTTCAAGTCGTTCAGTTGCTCGAGGCTCAGGCCGGCGCGCACGAGTCGGAATGCAACCAGTGACAGCTGGGGCTCCGCGACAATCTGCATTCCGGGGATCTTTCGCAGCTCTTGGGTCGCCCATTCGGCCAGGTCCAGCTTCTCGTCAAGGTTGCGCCGGAATGGCCCGGCACCATGCAGTTTGAAGGGCAGCCAGACTCTCAAGCCGCGAAAGTCCCGGGACAGCTCCGGTGAATAGAGGCAGAAATCCACCAGATCGGGATCTTCCTGCATCGGTGGCATGTAGTCGGCATGAACGGTGTGCGCGCGCCGCAGAGCTTCGCCGTCGCGGACCAGCAATGATCCGGTCCCATAGGGAAGAAAGAGCGCCTTATGGGGATCGAGGGTGACGGAATCGGCTCGATCAATGCCGCGCATGGCATTTCTGCCCCGCTCCGTCAGCATAAAAAACCCGCCGTAGGCGGCATCGACATGCAGCCAGAGCTTCTCCTCGTGCGCCACGTCGGCCAGCACCTCAAGATCATCCACCGCGCCCGTATTTGTGGTGCCCGCGCTCGCGACGATAAGGAAAGGTGTGCGGCCGTTAATGCGGTCCGAGGCGATGCGCTCGCATAACACGTCAGGGCGGATGCGGAAGTCCGCGTCGACCGGGATTTCGCGCACGCTGTTCTCAGCAAAGCCGGCCAGCAATGCGGCCTTGACTACCGAGTGGTGCACCTGATCGGAGGCATACAAGGTCGCCGACTGGAAGTGGTCGGCAAGCAGGGTGCGCCGGGCGGTCGCCAGAGCAGTGAAATTGGCCATCGAGCCGCCGGTGGTCAGGATTCCCCGCGCCTCGCGCGGATACCCGATCATATCTGCAAACCACCGGAGAACATTCGCCTCCAACTGTGCGAGCGCCGGGGCTGCCATCCAGACACCGATATAGCGATTGATGGAGTCGGCGATCAAATCCGCAACCGCAGCATGAAACAGTCCTCCGCCGGGGATATAGGCGAGATAACCGGGCGATGCAGTGTTGAAGGTCTTCTGGACCAGGCGGTCGAACAGCAGATCGAGAATATCCGGAAACGAGGTGCCGCGCTCGGGCATGGCCTCTACGACAGATCGAGCCAGATCTTCCGCTCCGGAAACGTCCGAAACCGGCTGACTCGGCAGCGAGCCGATGTGTTTGACGATTCGATCCATCGCCTGATCGACCAGGTCCCGCATGGTTTCCGCACTAAGTTCCAACTCCCTGATGTCCTGTGCCGCAGAGTTCAACCTCGCCATGCAATTGCCTCATTGGATGATTGCCTGGGGCGGAATCGCTGCCAGGAATTGTACCGATGAAGCTTCTCCAAACAGCCCGAAGGCGACAATAGGTCCGCCGGAGGCAGCCATGCGGATGTAGCCTCGCATCTGAGTGAAGCCGGGAACGAGTTGAGGAAGAGTCCTGGCCAGGCGCTCGCCCGGTTTCATAGGGATGGTCACCTGACCCGTCGGCTGGCCTTGCTCGGAGTAGATGTCCACGGTCACGCTGACGTCCTTCGGATTCGGGTTGTACATCGCAACGCCGGTGAAATAGCCCGTCCCTGTGGCCTGGCTTCCCTGGGCGACCTGCGAAAGGATCATATTCGCTCGGGGCGTGCCGTCAAGCGGAAGCGCTGCCATGAACCTTCCCGCCAGAGGATCGCCGAAGGTCACATCGCCGATGACCCCTGCTCCGTCCGCGGTCACGACCAGCGTTCCTTCAGTGATGCTCGCTGCCGCGGAAGCGTCCTGAAGATGGAAGACATCCTCGCCTCGCATCAGCCGTTGTGAGCCCGGCTGGAGCGTGTAGAGGACCGGATTGGTGATGTTCGACACCAGCCTGCCGTCGTTGCCGATCAGAGAGACCTGCACCTGCCTGACTGCGCTGGACGTGTTGATCACGTTGAGGTCCGTGAAATAGCGGATCGTGCCGGCCGGTCCGGAGGCGAATTGCGCCGAGTAGAGAGTTGTGGCGGAAGAAGCAGGCTGCGCAGGGAGGGAAAAAACACTGGAACTCCCCTCAAACGCCTCGTAGCCGATGACCCCCACGTCACTGGAGACTGTGACATATCCGGCGAAGGCTGGATCAGTTCCGGGGAAAAGGCTCGACAGATCATCCGCCAGACGGCCGTGACTGTTCAACACCCGTTGAACCGCCGTGCCCTGCTGCTGCCCGTTCTGATCGATGAGCTTAAGGGAGAAATTTGCCGGAGCTTCATTTGGATTGACCACATCGATCAGATTTCTGAGGGAACCGGTGGTTCCGTGAGCCCGGGTGAAGAATAGTGACGTGGAAGTAGTGTTTCCGGCGACCGCGCCGTCGAGAAAGGTTTCTGCGATATCGCCTTCAAGGAAGAATCCCGTTATCTGGCTGCTGCTCGACCCGGCCTGGATCCAGCCATTGCGCGGCGTGCCGGAGAGAGAGAGGCCGTGGATCTGCTCTCCGAGCATAGCAATCTGCCCGCCGGGCGGAATTGTGACCATTCTCGGGTTGATGGGAGCCGAAGTGTTCGCGCCAGTGTTGTCGAATGAGTTAAAGAGTATGTCGGCCGGAGCCGGCCCCCAGTTTGCCAGGGCAAAGCCGGTGTAGCGCGTGCCATCCCCCTGAAAATAGGGAAAGTAGATATCGGACGGAGTTGTGCCCGGGGAACTCTGCAGATTGGTCACGGCCCAAGCCTGGCCATGAGTCAACTGGTTGAAATATGAAACAAAGGCGTCGTGGATATTCTGCACCTTGGCGATCTGTTCCGGCGTGGCCGGGTGGGTCGAATTCGACACCAGAACGAAGGCGATGCGATGGACCTTCTGAGCCTGAAAGACCGACGGCGTGCGCACTCCATTGGCGGCAACGATGTTGTCGATCGTGAAGTCAAACCTTGTTCCCCCGAAAACAGTGGGGCTGTGCGACGGCAGAGAGTTGGTGGCGGGGATGGGATTCTTCACGTAAAACATGGGGGACACATCTTGTGAATCCTCAAAACCCATAAGGTATAGATCCAGATCACTGAACTTGTTCGTTACCTCTGATGTGATGAAACGCTGCGAGCCCAGCGCTGCGCCTTGATCGATAATCCGATTTCCCTCCATCAGAGAAGAGTCCGCGTTGAAGAAAAAGCTCCAGTGAGCCAAGTCAGGGTATGGACGGAGCAGTGACGTGGTGTAGGGAGCGGATGGCCCTTCCCACAGTGCAGGAAAGGAGAGCCAGCGGTGGGCCACCTCGTGTGCCACGACCTGCATACTATTATAAGTGCGCATGAACTCGAGGTTGGGATCCGCGGGGAATTCGCCCAAGTCTCCCATCATGACAAAACTCTTCAGCCGACCGCCACTGCCGTAATCGGAGCTGTCGTTTACCGGATCCAGTCCGATGCCTTGCACATCGTTGTTGACGTTCAGTTCGTAAGAGAAGGCACCCTGCAAGTCGAAGGGAAATGTCAGAAACATGACCAGTTGATCGAACTCGTCCGGGTGGTTCAGGAAAAACTTGCGCGCCATTGCAGTTTCCATGAGCTGCACGGACGTTGTGAAGACCTCAGCGACGGTTCCGACGAGATTTTCGGTTGGCGTGGTTGTGGAGAAATCGACCGCCGTGACTCCTTCCAAGCTGGCCCCGGGGGAGATGCCGACGATGGCCTCAGCGGAATCCACCCTGGTGCCAAAGATGAATTCGATGTTTCCATTGTTGAACAGCTTCACACTGAAGTTGTTGTATGAGCGGGTGTTCCAATTGGGCACGTTTTGCCAGACGAAAATGGTTCCGTCCGTTTCGGTGCGGTATGAAACCAGTGCCGACCTGTCGCTGGGATCGAGGTCGGTAAAAAGCGGCCCGATCCGCGGAGGACCCCAGGCGAATCTCCCAAGATCGCGGGCTGTGGATGCCACGTCGGCCTGGTCAAAAGTCAGATTCCCGTCCGAGTTCAAGTTTACCGAAGAATAGCTCTTTCCAAAGAAGCTAAAACCGGCACTTAGAGTGACTGGTGTCGAATCGTCGTCACCGAGGATGATCTGGGTTCCCGTGCCGGGAGCAAAGGCCTTGCTCTGCACGCTTACCTGATAGCTGGACGGGGAGGCGGCCACGGGCACGAAAAGAATCGACTTGCCTGCCAGGTCGAAGAAGTTGATCTGTGTCGTCAGCGTGCCGTCATCCTCGATCAAAGCGACGTTTCCCGAGTCCGGCTGCAGCGTTGGTGACTGGGCCTGAAGCAAAAGGCGCCCGCGCTCGGGATGACGGCGCAACAGGCTGTCGCGGTACCGGCTGCGAACCAGGACGTCCCGCTGCCGTTGGACACTCGTTCCACAGATGAACAGGTTGTTCGGTCGTGGCGCGGTATTGGTTTTTGCTGCTCCTGCTTCCGGATGCACTGCCAAGGTAAGAAAAAGAAATGCTACAACTGCTTTCGATGTCTGTCGCATAGGGAATCAAAAATCGCCTCTACCGAGTTTAAGGTCAAGCTTTTGGATCATGCGTTCCAAAACGGTCCACTGAGTCTATAAGCAGCCCCCACCGATTTCAAGGCACAAACTGGTTATTATGAAAAATAGTTTCATCAAGTTTCATGACGCTGTCGCAAAACAACATCAGATGCCAGGGCCGCCAACAAGGGTCACTACTGAAAAGACCCGGCAGCACCGTCGGTATTGCCGGTAATTGCCGAGGGTTTAGGGCGAAGCCAGGGTCCCCTTTCGGATCCTGGCATTGTTTTTCAACATTTGCATGTGTTGTTTGACCAGGAAATCCACGGGTGTTATACTCGAAATGCTTGGGGATGATAGTGTGTCCCCTTGTACTCTTAAAGAAGCGAGTCGTGATCTTTCCAACCAGGTGGGCTGGGAGAAGAGCAGTTTTTACCTAAATCCAGCCTGGATGCAGTCAGGATGGCTGACATTTCGGAGATGACGGACCATGAGAGACCGATATGCACGAGTTGTTACGGCTTCTATTGCAATCTTACTGCTTTCCATCCCCGGCGTCGCCCAGCAGGCTCAAGCTAACAAAAAGAAGTTTACATCCGCCAGTCTTGACGGCGCCACAGGGCTATTCCGGACTTGGGACGCGGAAACTCTCCGGCAAGGAGAATTCAACATCAGTTTGGGCGTTGATTACACCAACCGCGATCCGGGAAGACTGATCATCAGGAAATTCCCCATCGCCGTCGGCGTCGGAATGTTGAATCGCCTCGAACTGTTTGGGTCCTGGGAGGCGCAGAAGAGCATCAATGCCCCGGGCATCATTCCATACGGAGTGTTACCCGGACAGTTGCCGCAACCGGCAACCACGCTCACCGGCACACCGTTTTTCAACAATGATGCGCCGTTCGTGGACGTTCCGCATGCGAGCGCTCCGGGGGACATTCGTTTTGGTGGTATTCTCAACGCCTTGAGCGAACGCCGTGGCAATCCTCTGGCAATGAGTTTTGCGGGTTTCATGAAGATTCCCAGCAACAAGGGCATTACCGGCATGAATCGCGGCCTGACAAACGGTACCAATGAAGGCGGGTTCGCAATGCTGCTTTCGAAGCGGGCCGGCAGAATAGCCGCGCTTCATTTAAACCTGGGTTTCAACTTCGCCGGCACGGCGGAAAACAGAGGAGTGACGCTGGCCGATCTGCAGAATTCTTTCATTTTACGCGGCGGCCTGGCCTTTCCGAATTTTGGAAAGATTCAATTTATTGCCGAGACCAACATCGCCAGGTACTTCGGTGGGAACACCTCTGGCTTGAATCCTGCCAGCCCCGTGGACGCGATTTTCGGCTTCAAGGTCTATCCCAAGGAGTGGATCTCGATTGGGGGTGGCTACCAGGGGCACTTCAACCGGCTCGATACCGATCTGTCGCGAGGCATACTGAGGTCGGGCGTGAACGGGTTTGTAGCGCAGGTGACATTTGAGAAGCGCAGGCACGATCCGCCCAAGGTAACCTGCGCGGTTTCCCCGCAGCAGATCATTCAGGACGAAAAAGCAACCGTCCGCGCCAATGTCGTCATTCCGGAGGGCGCGACGATCACCTACTCCTGGGCCTCGAGCGGCGGCAAACTGAGCGGCTCGGGCGATACCGTGACTTTTGACGCCACCGGTGTAGCTCCAGGGAAGTACACGGTCACCGCCACGGTCGCGGATGACTACGGGCACAGTGTTCCCTGTACGGCCGAGATCACGGTGAACAAGAAGTATTTGCCGCCGACGGTTACGTGCGCGGTGTCGCCGAATTCCATTCAGGTAGGGGAGAGCGCGACTGTACGAGCCACCGCCACCAGCCCCGACGGGTCGCCACTGACTTATTCATGGACGGTCAACGGCCAGGCGCAGGCCGCGAGCGGGTCGAGCTTCACTTTCGGCTCCACAGGCAGGCAGCCGGGCAACTACACGATCGCAGTGACGGTGAATACCGGCAAATTCACGGCTTCATGCTCGAGCAGCGTGACGGTGCGTGAAATACCGATACCGCCGCCCACGATCCAGTGCCTGACACCGACAGTGGACATCGATTCGGGTGGCACGACGCAACTCAGGGTGCAGGCGACGGCAGAGCGTGCGACTCCCACCGTCACCTGGAGTGCCACGGGCGGCACGGTGTCCGGCGCAGGTCAGACCGCAACTTTTGACGGAGCGGGATTGAGCGCAGGGACTTATACCGTCACAGCCACTGTGGACAATGGCCGCGGCGGCAGAGCTTCCTGCACCATGACCGTGAACGTCAGTCAGAAGATCAACGTTCCGGGATTCGCTGAGACCAAGTGGAGAGTCAACAACGTGGCGAAGGCGATCCTTGATAACGTTGCCGTTCAGATGAAAAACGATTCACGCCTGCGTGCCAACGTTGTCGGCTATACGGATGATTCAAGACGCGAAACGAGGGTCAAGGACCTGGGGTTGAAGAGGGCTCAGGCTGTGGTTGAATACCTGGTCAGCAAGGGGATCGACGCCTCGCGCTTCACTGCGCTCAGCGGCGGCGTCAGCACGGTCGGTAACAACAAGACCACCGAGGGCCGTGCGGAGAACCGCCACGCGGAAATCCAGCTGAGCGTTCGTTGAACGTCTGGGCACAGCAACGGGAGCGCAAGAGCCGGCGTAACCTCCGCGCGCTCCCGTAACGTGCCTGGGTTTACTTTAATCGGCTCGGGACCACCGGTGAGCGGTCCCGAGGCCGCCTGAGAATCTGCAACATCGGCCTGATTGTCTAAATTGACCATCCTGAAAGAACCCACTACATATCGCCGCGCCATCCCCCATCGCCATGGGCCTATGCTGATCGTCTGGATGGCACTGATCAGGTCGATCTGTCCGGGACCGTCATGGGCGGCTGAGGCGCGCTTTGAGCGGCTGGGTCCTTACGGAGGAACCGTGCGATCGCTCCTGATCAGCACGAAAGACAGCAGGGTCGTTTACATGGGCACGAGTGACGGGCAACTCTTCCAGTCCGCCGACGGCGGGGTGTCCTGGCACCAGCTCTACCCGGGCATAGGACGGCGCCAGCTTGTGATCGACACCATCGTCGAGGATCCGGCCAATGTGGATCACCTGTACGCGGGGGGATGGGACTTGCGTTCCAACGGAGGCGGTCTATTCGAGACCCGTGACGCCGGCACGTCGTGGAATCAGGTGAAGCTGCCGAAGGCCAACGTGGCGGTGAGAGGCTTTGCCGTAAGCAAAGGAAATCCATCACACATGATTGCCGGAACGGGGGGCGGTGTGTTCGTAACTGCCGATGGCGGCAAGACCTGGCAGCAGAGAGGAGCACGCATGGACGCGTTCCTGCAGGCCGAGTCGGTGGCCATCGATCCTGTCGATCCCCGCATTGTTTTTGTCGGCACCTGGCACCTCGGCTATCGTTCAACCGATTTTGGCAAGACGTGGGTGCAGAATGACCGGGGAATGATCCTCGATTCCGATGTGTTTTCCATCTCGATCGACGACCGCAATCCGAAGAATGTTTTTGCCAGCGCCTGCACCGGGCTCTATCGCTCCGTCGATCACGGGGCAACATGGACAAGGCTGAAAGTCTTTCCAAAAAGCTACCTGGTGCGCGCACAGATTGTTTACATCGATCCCACACGCTCCGAGTGTGTCTACGGAGGGACGACGGAGGGGCTGTTCCTGAGTCCTGACTCGGGAAGAACCTGGAGCCGGGTCACCGCTTCTGACCTTACCATCCACGCTGTTCAGGTCGACCCCCGCAACGGCAGCGTGATCCTGCTTGGCACCGAGTCGCATGGAGTGCTGCGCAGCGAAGACGGCGGTCGCAGTTGGAAAGAATCCAACACGGGATTTGTCACTCGTTCCATTACGCGGATTGTGCAGGATCCAACCGCGCCGGGACGGTTTCTCGTCGGCGAGGTTTCCGAGGGCAAGCTCGGCGGCTATTTCATTTATGACAATCCGCTCAACGCCTGGGCGCGTCTGGACGAAAAGGAGATGCCGGGGGAGGGACTGCTGGCGTTGCTGATGCTTCCCGGGGATGGCGGGCGAATCGCCGGCACGGCGCGAGGAGCGTTCCTTCAGCGTCCCGGGTCAAGCGAATGGAGCGGCCTGCCCGGCCCGATCAGCAAGCTTGCCGTCTACGATCTGGCCGTCTACAGGGACAAATCGTGGGTTTTCGCCGGGACCAATGACGGGATCTATCGGGCTCGGTTGGATGATCTGAATTTTCAGAAGCCTCCCAACTACAGCATCATCCCGAGGGCTTTTTCCCTGATGATCCCGCACAGTGGCCCCGACCGGATTTTTGCCGGGACGCACATGGGCGTGCTTTGCTCGAGCGATTCCGGCGACACCTGGAAGTTCGCCTCCAATGGCATACCCGATCACACCATTGTCCAGTGCCTGGTGTTCTCGCCGGCGGATGCAGAACACCTCTTCGCCGGTACCAGTGCGGGTCTCTATGAGTCGAGGAATGGCGGCAACACCTGGCAGCGAGTTGCCGATGGTCGCCTGGGCGTGGACATCTCTTCGGTCATTTTTCTCGACGCCGGCGGCACAATCATCTTAGCGGCAGACAATACCTCCGGGGGTGTCTTCCTGAGCGAGAACGGGGGTATGCGCTGGGAGAAAATCGGGGATCCTGAATTCGGATCCCCAGTTCGTTCGCTGGCCCAGGATCCATCGCACCCTGCCATCATCTATCTCGGCACCGCAAGTGAAGGCGTATATCGCCTCACTCTTCAGACCTCCGGCATCCGACCTCCTGTATCCGACCCGGTACCGGCGCCGTTCGACAGGAACAAGTAGCACTTCTTCTTGCGCCTCTGGTTCGAATCGGAGGTCGGAGGTCGGAGGTCTGGGATCTGATAGAGTATAATCACGAATGGGAAATGCCATGAAGCTTAGATCCCTCGGAATCCTGATGTTTCTGTTTTTCCCCGGTATCTGCTATTCCCAGGTGCGGCCTCGTCCTTCCTCCCAGCCGGCAACTCCTCCTCCGTTCATGCAACAGCTGAAGTCATTCGATCAAGATGGCTCCGTCACAAAAGTGGTGCTTAAAAACGACCTTACCGTGCTCGTAGGGGAGGCACATGCAACCCCGCTGATCGAGTCCCTGGCCTGGATAAAAACCGGCTACGGGGACGACCCTGCCGATCTGCCCGGGATCTCGCGCGTAATGGAGCACATGCTCTCGAGAGGAACCGCAACGAGGACCGCTGCGGTCATGGCCGCTGACCTGAAGGCGTTGGGAGGTGAGGTGAGCAGCTCCACAGAATACGACCACACGATACTGCGGACCGTAGCTCCTGCGCCTCAATGGAAAAGAGCTCTGGAGATTCAGACCGACGCGCTCTTGAATTCTTCGCTGGACCCGCAGGAGTTGAAACGGCAGATCGAGGTGATCAGAGACGAGTCTGGACGCGCGCTCGCTGATCCAGAGGCACTTGCTGACGCGAAACTTCTTGCAACCGGATTTGCCGGCGGGCGCCTGCGCCGCGCCCGATGGGCAGCCGCGGACGTTCTGAACAACATCACGCGCGAAAAGCTGGTCGCTTTTTACAGATCGGCTTACAGCCCGGCCCGGATCGTGTTGGTCGTTTGCGGTGACGTCACTGCTGCAGAGGTGCTCAACGCGGTCGTGAACCTCTATGGTAATGCCAAGGGCGGCGCCGCCGCCGAGAGCCCCACTGCGGCCGGAGACTGGACGCCCGGTTTTCATTATGCCCAGGTGCGCCCCGACGTCCGGCTTGCGCGCGTCGAACTGGGATTTCGCACCGTCGCTGTCACTTCAGCCGACTATACGGCGCTCGAAGTGTTGCGGGCCATGCTGGGGACCGGCGAAGGGAGCATATTCAACCGCCGGCTCAAAAACCAGAAGGGGATCATCTACGGTGCGGCGGCAGACCTGGTTGCCTATGGCGATACCGGCTACCTCGGCTTGCGCATGGAACTGGATCCCAAAGATATCGACCGGTGCGAGATTGCCGCGTTTACCGAACTCGAGATACTGAAGAGGCAGGATGCAGACACCGGCGAGCTCGAACGGGCCCGGGCCCAGCTGAAACGGGAGTTCTGGGAGACCTCGCAGACCGTGTCCGGACGCGCGGAACGGCTTGCCCGCCTGGAGTCTTTGGGCTCCTGGAAAGGCATCAACACCTACCTGGCCCGTTTGCGACAGATCAAGTGGGCTGATGTGAAGCGCGTTGCCGCGCGCTATCTGAACCTCGAAAACTGCGCCGTGCTGGAGTCTCTTCCCGTGCAGGCAGACGCCCGCAACGCGAGCGGAGAAATCATTCAAAGTACCATAAAGCAACTGCTGACAGCCTCCACCGAGCAGGAAATGGCGGAACGGGAAAAGATAACGGTGCCCGCTCTCGATATTTCCGAGGAGGCCGGCTCATTTGTTCCCTCCGAGGTTCGTTACCCCTTCCAGACGGCCTCAATCTTGCGCGGCCCCGACCTTTTCATCAGGGAAGATCACACGATGCCCTTAATTCATCTCGGGATTTTTTTCGCCGGCGGCAAGCTGACAGAGGCCAAGACCAACGCCGGCATCACGTCTCTCATGCTGCGCACGATGCTCAGGGACAGCAGGACCAGGAGCGCAGATCAAACCTACAGACAGCTCGAAGTATACGGAGCTGCGCTGATACCGGTGGTGGAAGACGACTATTTCGGCTTTTGTCTATCGATTCTGTCCGCAAACGTCGAGCAGGGACTCGACATTATCAGCGAGATCATCAAGTCGCCCAAGCTCGATCCACAGGAGGTTGCGCGCCAGAAAGTCCTTCAGACGGCCGCGCTCCGCCACCGGAGCGACATGGATCTCGCGCGCCTGCGCTTGAGGGGCGCGCTTTTCCGCGATTATTCTTATGCGCTTGATCCCGATGGTTCTGAGGAAAGCATCGCAAACATCACTCCAGATGCCGTTCAGGCGTGGCACAAATTGCTTGTCATGGACAAAAAGCCCATGGCGGTCATCATCGGCGACACAGAGGGAACCAGCCTGGCAGGGTACTTCGTGCATAACTTCAGCGGTTCACGCTATCAGGATGTCAAGCTTCCGGAGGGATTCCCCAAGGCCCTCGAAAAGAAAGATGTGATAGAGGCTTCCTGGGCCGGGAATGCCAGCTCGGTCATGATGGGTTTTCAGGCACCGCCCGAAGAGGATGAGGATTCCTTTCCCTTGATGGTTCTTCAGAGCTATGCTTCGGGCTCGGCCGGACGTCTGACCGGGGCGATCCAGGATCGCCTGCCCGGCGCCCGCCGCGTCTCCCTGGAATATGAGCCCGAGTTGCGCGGCGGCACCATCATGATATGCATTTTGGCGGCACCCGCCGACGAGGAACAGGCGCTGAAGGTGCTTACCGAGGAACTGGCTCGGCTTACAACGGCTCCGGTTTTGTACCGGGACTATCGCGCGGCCGTGAATTCCGTCATTGGAGCATTCCAGATCCGGCAGCAAACCCGTTACCGCCAGATCGCGGAAGTAATCAAGAGCGTTTTGGCAGGGAAGGAGATCGAAGGATTCCAGGATTATATCAATCGCCTGCAAGATGTAAAACAGACGGATTTGCAGGAAGTTGCTCAGCGCGTATTCAAGATTGAAAAGTCGGTGACTCTGCGCATGCATGGAAAATCCGAACCGTAGTCTGTGGCGTGGAGCGAGGTATTCGTGCCGGCAACGCTGTGGACGTTGCCAGTGGGGAAGACGTGCGGCTGCGATTTCCTAGAACGAGAATGGGGAGGTTTACCCTCCTCCTGCTGACATTGTGGCTGCTGCGTCTGCTGCTGCCCTCGGCGCTCCAGCTGGCGCTGCCCCAGGCTATCCAGTCAAGCCTGGCTCTGGTTACGGTCCTCCTTGCTGTTCCGGCAATATATTATGCCTGGAAGATCCTTGCGGTTGTCCGTGGTAAGTTGCTCTGGAAGATACGCCGGCGTCTGATCGTCGCGCACATCCTGATTGCGGCCATCCCTCTGGCGCTTGTGGTTGTGATTCTCTATGTCTCCGGCCTTCTTTTTTACTATCAGCTCAGCTACTACCTGATCGAAAAACAGATCGGAATACACACAGCCCAGATCTCGGCTTTCAACCAGTCCCTGAGCGCCGGCCTGCAGCAGGTGATATCGGGTTCCCAGGCGGATCCGATGCTGCTGAGGACGGTCGTCGATCGCGACGCCAAGTATCTGTTGGGGATGTACCGCACGGCATCCATCGTGGTGCGTGTCAAGGATCCGGCGAGCGGCAAGAATGTCGTTTATGCTGTGGGGCACATAAGGCACGATTTACCCGACTATCAGGTGCCCCGATGGATTACCGAAAACGGATTCAGCGGCTTGGTCTACGAAGACGTTCAGCCGGCAATCTATGAGGGATCCAACAGCAATGTGGGGACGCGACAAGGGCACCTGTTTCTGAGAAGTCTGGTGTTCGGAGATCTCAACGGCGGAATCCCTTACAGCCTTGAAGTGTCCGTGCCGCTGGACGGCGATATGCTGGATCGCCTCAGGAGCGCGCTGGGGCAGGATCTGCTCCTGGCAGACAATGTACCCAATACCAGCTTGAACGTGATGCTGCAGGACACCGGCATCCTCAGCAAGAACATACTCTACGCCACGTTCGATTTCACGAGCTCCCAGCAATCCGTGGGAGGGCTGTGGTCAATGCCGCTCTACCCATTTATCTGGAGCACAGGCGAGGAAAGCAAGATCCCTGCGGACACCATGTTGTTCGTGGAACTGTCGCCCTCAAAGCTATTCCAGAACGTTTTCAACCCTGAGAGCAATGTGAGCAGAACGTTCCTGGGGGCCCTTGAGGTCGTGGTCGGATTCTTTCTGGCAGTCGAGCTGCTCTCCCTGATTGGCGGGATCCTGCTGACGAAGTCGATCACGAGTGCGGTGCATAACCTTGACCGCGGTACAGAATTCATCCGGCGAGGCGATTTCAGCCATCGCATCGTGGTCAAGTCCGACGATCAATTGGGTGCGCTCGCCAAATCCTTCAATCAGATGACTGAGTACGTACAAACCCTGGTAAAGGAAAGAGTCCAAAAGGAGCGGCTGGAGCGCGAATTGGAGATTGCTAAGGAAGTACAGGAACAATTATTCCCTAAGCAGGCTCCAAAAATGAAAAATATGGAGCTTACAGGGCTGTGCCTCCCGGCTCGCATCGTCAGCGGTGATTATTACGATTTTCTCCAGTTCGATGATCAGAACATGGGGCTGGCGGTGGGAGACATCTGCGGCAAAGGCATTTCCGCGGCTCTCCTCATGGCCAATCTTCAGGCCACCTTGCGCAGCAACGTCCTGGCGCGCGGCGCCTTTTCGCTGTCTGACAGAGTCGGAGGCAACGGCAACGTTGCGGGCGTGGTGAAGGTCCTGAATCAGCAGATTTACAGTTTTACGTCGGCGAACAAGTTCGCATCCTTTTTCTATGCGGTGTACGACGATTTTCGCTCTACCTTGACCTACACCAATGCCGGGCATAATCCACCGCTGTACTTCAGCGAGAATGGCTTCCGGCGCCTGACTACGGGCGGTACCGTGGTCGGCATCTTCCCCGACGCGGAGTTTGAACAAGAGACCATTCAACTCCAGAGCGGGGACATACTCCTGGCTTATACCGACGGCATCATTGAGTCCGTCAACGAATACGGCGAGGAGTTTGGGGAACAGCGGTTGATCGATCTGGTGCGCGGGAAGAGCGACCTTTCTGCCGGCAGACTGCAGAAAGCCATCGTCAATGAAGTTCTTGGCTGGGCTTTTGAAGAAGAGCGCGACGACGACATGACGCTGATCGTGGCTCGCTTCCGGTGAAAAACAATACCCGGAGGCTGCCTGGCGGAGGTGGCTTTCTGTCGACTGTTCCTTTTTTTAGTCTTTCACTCCTCGGCCTCCACGACGGTATTCTCCGCGGGTGCTTGACGGATGTGAGGAAGGCGGGATAATCTGAAGTCCGGATTTCTTAATGAGATAGCGGAATTATGCCTCGAAGATCTTTTTTAACCACATTCGAAATCAGCCAGATCTGCGAAGTGAATCCCACTACGGTCCAAAACTGGGTCAAGGAAAGGAAATTGAAAGCCTACCTGACGCCAGGCGGTCACCGGAGGATTCGCCGGGAAGATCTGATCCGATTCATGAAGGAATTCGGCATGCCGATTCCCGCGGCGCTGCAGGAGCCACCCCCGTTCATCCTGATCGTGGATGATGAGAAGGAGATGCTCGAGCTTCTGACATCCGTGATGCAGGCCGGGGATGAGGAAATAGAAGTCGCAGGCGCCCTGAGTGGCGTCGAAGCCCTCTTGCTCATTGGCGAACGGAAGCCGGATCTTCTCGTTCTGGATATCATGATGCCCGGAATGAACGGCATCGAGGTCTGCGAGAAGTTGAAGGCCGGCGCGGCGACCAGAAGCCTCAAAATAGTGGCAGTCACCGGCGATCACGACCGCGCGGTTCGCGAGCGTGTTCTGGCTGCAGGTGCGGACCTTTTCTTCGTCAAGCCATTCGACATGATGCAGTTCCGATCCGAGTGTTTCGATCTGATGAGCTCTTCGAAAGCGAGGTAGGATCTTGCCCGTCCTTGATCAGATGGATCGTATGGCTGCCATCGATCCAAAGTCGATGAGGCACCTGCTGCAGTCTTTCCCCGCCCAGGTGGAAGGTGCCGCACAGATGGCGCGGACCCTTTCCCTGCCGCCGCCGCCGCGCATCACGTGCGTGGTGATCGGCGGCATGGGCGGCTCAGCCATCGGCGGTGACGTGATCGGGGCGGTGACCTCCGCCTTCCTGAGCATTCCTCTGTTCGTTTGCCGCGACTACCGTTTGCCCGGATTCATTGATGCTTCCACGCTTGTGTTTGCAAGCAGCTATTCCGGGAACACAGAGGAGACCCTCAGTGCCTACGAGCAGGCGCGAACCGCGGGCGCATTCATCATTTGCCTGACTTCAGGTGGAAAGCTGGCCTCCGAGGCGCGCCGCCACGGGCATCCGGTAATCCAGCTGCCGGCAGGCTTGCCGCCGCGGGCCGCCCTCGGATATTCGGCAGTCATGCTGCTTGGAGCTCTGTCGATGCTGGGGCTGATACCGGACATGACGGAACCCTTACGTGAGACCGTGGAGCTGTTGAACCAGTTGGTGGCACGATACGGTCCGGAAACGGATGAGACCAGGAATCAAGCCAAGAGGATGGCACGTTCACTGCATGGCAGGCTCATTGCGGTCTACGCTTCCAGTGCAGTTCTGAATCCGGTGGCCGTGCGCTGGCGCGGCCAGATCGAGGAGAACGCCAAGAATCTGGCGTTCCACCATCTCATGCCCGAGATGAACCACAACGAACTTGTGGGATGGGAATTTCCCGCACAACTCCTGCAACAGATTGCAGTAGTTCTCCTCAGGGATCGAGGCGACCATCCCCAGGTGCAGCGCCGGTTTGATCTCACCAGAGAGATCCTGGCGCGCAAAACCGCCATTGTGCACGAAGTATGGAGCGAGGGTGAGTCTCTCCTCGCCAGGATATTTTCTGCGATCTGCCTTGGAGATTTTGTCAGCCTTTATCTGGCTTTCCTTAACGCCGTGGATCCCACGCCGGTGCCGGTCATCGAAACGCTCAAGCAGAAGCTGGGTGCATAAGGTGCCCGGGCGGGCTTGCCTCAGCACGGCACGGTGCGGCGGAACGAAGAGCCAGGGACAGGCAACCGCGGACCAACGGAGAGGCGCGCAGATGATGAACGGCCTCTATCTGCTTGCCTCTGCTGTCCGGTCAAGAGCACGATCATGAAGTTGGCGAAGCTGCACGGGCTTGGAAACGATTTTCTGGTTGCCCGCGGGGGCGAAGTCGGAACAGCCGGCCCATATTTCGGCGAGTTCGCCCGCAGGGTGTGCCGGCGCCATACCGGCGTTGGCGCCGACGGGGTGCTCTTCTATCAGCCAACTGTGGGGGATGCAGAGGCGGACGTTTCGGTGTTGATCTACAACGCCGATGGCAGTCGCGCCGAAATGTCCGGCAATGGCACACGCTGCCTGGCCGCGTATCTGATTCACTCGGGAGAGACTCATGCCCGGACCCTGGGGATCCGCACGGTTGCGGGAGTAAAGACTTTCACGCTCGAGAATCGGAAAGACCGGATCTACACCTTCAAAAGCTCACTGGGGCGGCCTGTAACCGAGCCCGCCCGAATTCCTGTCTGTCTCGGGTCCGGCTCGGAGGCACTGATCGACTTTCCTCTTGCCGTGGGATCCGAGGTTGTGAGGGTTACGATCAGTTCCATGGGGAACCCGCACTGTTCGACCTTCTGGCCGGACGTGAGCCGGGCCCCGATGGAGATACTGGGGCCTGTGCTCGAGCGGCACAGCTGCTTTCCGAACCGCACCAACGTCGAATTCGTTCAGGTACTGGATCGTCATCGCATTCGCGTGCGCTTCTGGGAGCGCGGTGTCGGACCGACGCTGGCCTCAGGGACCGGAAGCTCGGCAGCCGTGGTTGCCGCCATTCTCAACTGTTTGGCGGAAAGCCCGGTTATCGTCGAGGTCGAATTGGGGAGTTTGGAGGTTCATTGGCAGCCACCTGGTGACCTTTTCCTCACCGGACCGGCCGAATACCTGTGCAGCGTGGATTTTCCGGAATCATAACATCCATGAGTGCGCCCATGAACTTGGTGAGTTATTTCGACGCGAATCTCGATGAGGCTCTCAGTCTGCTCAAGTGCCTGGTCGAAATGGAGTCCTATTCTCTGGACAAAGGCGGCGTCGATCGGTTGGCGCAGTTTCTTGCGCGGGAGTTTGAGAACCGCGGGGCAGAGGCGGAGGTTATCCCTCAGGCTGCCAGCGGCAACGCCCTCAAAGCCGTCTGGCGGGGTGAAGGCTCGGGCCGGCCGTTGCTGTTTCTGGGTCATCTGGACACAGTGTGGCCCCCCGGCACCGTCTTTGAACGGCCGTTTGCCATGAAAGACGGCAAGGCTTATGGCCCCGGCATTTATGACATGAAGTGCAGCCTGCTGCTGTGCCTCCTCGTATGCCGCGCATTCTACGAACAGCGGCTGCGCCCGGAACGCGACGTGATTTTCTTCTTCACGCCGGATGAGGAGATCGGCTCGGCCGCGGGCTTGCCGCTCTTCGAACCGATTGCCAGGGCTTCCCGCGCGGTCCTGGTCCTGGAACCCTCGCTCCCGGGAGGAAGAGCCAAGACGTTTCGCAAAGGTGTGGGAACTTTTCGCTTGCGCGTGGCCGGTATCGCAGCGCACGCCGGATTGGACCCGCAGACGGGCGCCAGCGCCATTCTCGAACTTAGTCGTCAGGTGCTCAAGATTCAGAGGATGACTGACTATGAGCGCGGTATCACATTGAGCGTCGGAACGATCCGAGGCGGCTCGGCAGTGAATGTCGTGCCGAGCCGCGCGGAGGCGGAAGTGGATTTCCGGTTTTCGACTCTCGCGGACGGCCGGCGCCTGGAAAGGCGCATCCGCAGGCTGCGACCCCGGGACGCAAGATGCAGCTTCGAAATAGAAGGAGGGATCAACCGGCCTCCTTTCGAACGCACTCCGGCGGTAGCCGGGCTATATCAGGAGGCAAAAGCGCTCGCTGCAACCATAGGCATGCAATTGGGTGAGGGAGGAACTGGGGGCGGGAGCGACGGTTCGTTTACTGCTGCGCTTGGAATTCCCACACTCGACGGTCTGGGAGTCGAAGGCGGAGGTGCACATGCCGCCCACGAGCATATCCTGATCTCTGATGTGCCGCGACGCGCATCTCTCCTCAGCATTCTGGCTAAGGAGTTACTGAAATGAAGATCGAAGTGACATGTCCTCGGTTCAACTCCATCTTTTCGCCGACGCGCAGCAGCCGGCCGCTGGTGATAGCGCTGGCCATGCTCTTGATCGCAGCAGGCGCTGCAGGGCGTGCGCAGGAATCTCCCAGGCGCTTTGCCTATGTCGGGACGCAGTACATTATTACGGCAGAAGTCTCCGGCACGCACCAATTCATACTCAACTTCGTCAATCTGTCTGAATACGTGATCGTCGTGCAGGCGAGCGAGTTCATTTACAAGGGCGGCTCGGGGCAGTTTTATATCGGACAGGTATTCGACCAGCAGACCAAAGGAACCCGTGGAGATGTCTACCGCTATAGCGCATCCATTCTGCTGAATAACGCATCCTTCAAGGGACTCAATGTGATAGGTGCCTTCCACGAGCAGGACCACATCGAGGAATTGAGCGTTCGCATCGGCTCAAAACGCTTCTACCTCCAGGGGCTCGATAAAGCCCAGTTCGACCAGGCGCAATCCAAGATCGAAGATCTGGATCTGAGAAACACCAATGGCGAGGCGGCCTTGCGAAACGCCGGTTTGACTGAACTCGGCCGGGTCCGAACGACGGACGGGACCTCGGAGTGGGATCGGGATTGGCAGAGCCAGCTCCAGCCCGATGGCGTGAACCCGCCGCGCTATCTCGAAACCCCCGAAGTGTCGCCGACTGAGGATGCACGCCGCACCGCTACCTACGGCAAGGTGAAGCTCTCAGCGACGATCACCAGGGACGGAACCCTTCAGGATCTGGCTGTGGTCAAGGGTCTCGGGCATGGCCTGGATGAGCGCGCCATGGAAGCGGTCAAGACCAGCTGGGTCTTCCTGCCCGCCACCAGAAACGGCGAAGTGGTCGAGTCCAAAGTCCAATTCGATGTGACCTTCTCCCCCCCCAAGAAATAGTCAGGAGTCGGGAGAAAAACCGACTCCGGCTGATCACGGCATCGGCAGATAAACCCTGATCGCAGGGTGACTGATTTTGTGCGCTGCCCATACCTTGCGCCTGCTTTATTCCGACTCCCGGCTCCTGACTCCTGACTCCTTCCTCTCAGGGGCCTGGTAATAGAGGCGAATCGACTCCAGCAGGGAAGGGATCGTATTCTCGCAGGGAACGATCTCGGCCTGTTTCCCGAATGCAGCCACGGTGCGGGCCGTGACCGGGCCGAGCACGGCCACAGTGGCGTCCGCCAGCATCTTTACTCCGTGGATATTACCGAGCAGGGTGACGAAGTTATTCACTGTCGATGAACTTGTGAAAACCAGGAGGTGCGGCGGATGACGGAGCACAGACTGCACGCAGTCCCGGTCAAGCTCGGGAAGCGTATTTTCATAGCAGGGCACAACATCCACGCGAGCACCTGCAGCCTGCAGCGCGCGCGGCAGCAGGTCGCGGGCTTCCCGGGCCCGGGGCAGGAGGATGCGCAAACCTGCCAGTCCGTTCATGCCGCCGTGCTTTTCAGCCAAAGCGGCAAGGATTCCTTCCGCCGCGAACTCGCCAGGCACCAGGGAAACGCGGATTCCTGATCTCTCGAGAGCATCGGCCGTCGCCGGTCCCACAGCGCAGATCCGCAGCCTGCGGCACCGGTCCTTAGCAATGCCCCGTTCCTGCATCCGGTTCAGGAAAAACCGGACTCCGTATGCGCTGGTGAAAATGATCCACGAGTACTCGGCCAGCTCGTCGAGGGCCGCATCCATTATGCTGTGATCAGTGACCGCCCGGATCCGGATGACCGGGAAGACGAGGACCTCAGCCCCGAGCGCTTCGAGCCCGGCAACGAGAGCCCCGGCTTTCATCTCGCTGCATGCGAGCACGGCGGTCTTGTGCGCGAGAGAACGTGGATCCTGGCACATGTGGTCAGCGCAGCGGCTTGAGAATTTCCGCCCCTCCCATGGCCAGAAGCTCTTCCGCCAACGCGTCGGCTGCTTCCGCGGCCTTGTCGATCGGGCTCTCGACCGCATCCCGGATAATGGTACCGCCGTCGGGAGTCGCCACCAGCCCTTCAATGGTGCAGACCGCGTTGTCGGGGCGCGCATGCACGGCGATGGGACTGTTGCACCCGCCTCCCATGCGGCGCAGGAAAGCGCGTTCCGCGAGCACGGCGGCTGCGGTGGCAGGCTCGTTGAGACCGGCAATCACGGCCGCGACCCGCTCATCACCCCTGCGCATCTCGAGTGCCAGAGCTCCCTGGCCTGGTGCAGGAAGCATCTCGCTGAATTCCAGCGGGGCGCTGATCCTGCCTTGAAGCCCGAGCCGGTTAAGCCCGGCGCAGGCCAAAATGATGGCATCGTAGCTTCCCGCCGCCAGCTTCTGCAGGCGCGTTTCCACATTGCCGCGGATGTCGCGGGCAGCCAGATCAGGGCGCCGAGCCAGCACCTGCGCCTGCCGCCTGACGCTGCCGGTGCCGATCACTGCGCCGCGCGGGAGGTCATCCAGCTTTTTGCAGCCGTCGCCTGCAATCAAAGCGTCCCGGGCGTCCTCGCGCGCAGGGATGGCCCCGATCTCGAGGGCATCGGGAATCCTGGTGGGCAGGTCCTTCATGCTGTGCACGGCCAGATCGATTTTCCCGCCGAGCAGCGCCTCCTCGATCTCACGCACAAACACGCCCGTCGCCGAGCCTGAACGGATAGAGGTTTTCGTGTCTCTGTCGGCGGATGTCCTTATGATCTTCACCGTGATGCGGATCTGCGGGAAGCGCGCAAGAATCATCCCCTCGACCCATTCAGTTTGCACGCGGGCCAGGGTGCTGCCCCTGGTGCCGATGGTCAAGTCACTCATGGAATCCTTCTGCCTTGATGAATCGCGCCGCAAAGACATGACATCTCCGTGGCTGATCCTGGAGTTCTCAAAGTTTAAATATGCGTTTGATGATGTCCAGATAATCCTCGCGATGTGTTGGATTGTGGTGCGTGCTGCGCAGCTGCATGACGAGCGGATGGGCGATCTTGCCGGCGATGCGCGACACCATCCATTCGAGTTCCTGAGTCTCGTGCTCGTTGTGCGGCCCGCCGCGCTTCATGAACCGCTGCAGCTCCGTCCTGCAAATCTCTTCGATCCTGTCCTGTAGTTGGACTACGACCGGACCAAGGTCGCGCGACTTAAGCCGGGTGCAGAACGCGTCCACCTCTTCATCCACAATTTTCTCGGCGAGCGCTGCAGCCTGGCGGCGCTCGGCGATGTTGGCTTCAACAACTGCCCCGAGATCGTCAACATCGTAACAGAAGACATTGTCGATTGCGCCCACGGCGGGATCCACGTTTCGGGGAACGGAAATGTCGATGAAGACGAGCGGCGCATGTCTTCTTTCCGAGGCCGCTAACTGTGCCATTGCGCGATCGACCAGGATGTCCGGGCTTCCTGTCGTGGTAATCACGATGTCCGATCGGGCCAACCATCGCGCCAGGCTGTCGAATGGAACTGACTCGCCCTGGAATTTGGCGGCCAGCGCCTGAGCCGTCTCGGGATTGCGGTTGGTGACACGAATCCGATTGGCTCCGTTGGCGGCCATATGGCGCGCCGCCACTTCCCCCATTTCACCGGAGCCGACGATCAAGATCCTCTTGTCCCGGAGCTCGCCGAAGATCTTTCGAGCCAGCTCGACTGCCGCCGAACTGACCGAGACGGAGAACTCGCCGATGCTGGTCTCGGTACGCACGCGCTTCGCCGTGTGGAAGGCCGCCTGCATCAAGCTGTTCAGATAATATCCGACCGTGGATGCTCCCACCGCAATGCCGTAAAAGGACTTCACCTGCCCCAGGATCTGCGCCTCACCCAGAATCATCGAATCGAGCGCGCTGGTCACCCGAAACACATGACGGACAGCCTGATATCCCACGTGTCGATAAAGGTGGTCCTTGAGCTTTTCGGTCGGTACGTCGCAGGTTTCCGAGAAGAAAGCCTCGAGCGCGTCGATCCCTTTCTCTGGCTTCTCCACGCGCGACAACAACTCCACCCGGTTGCAGGTGGAGATAATCATGCCTTCCTCAATTCCGGCTTGCTGCGTCATGCGCTTCAACACGTCCGGCAGCTGGGGGACTGGAAATGCCGCCCGCTGGCGTACATCCAATTCCGCCGTGCGATGATTCAGCCCGACGATTACCAGATTCAACATTACGTCACCACACCCGCGTTACCGCAGCATCGGAGATGGCCAGAAGCGCCGTGAGGGCGGGGAGACCATAGCGGTGCTTCAGAGCCCAGGCACGCCGGCCACACACCCGAGTGCTCTGCAGGAATTGAGAAAAAGACTACAAGTAAGTATGCAACCCCTTGTTGATTCCGAACGTGAACAGCATCGACACGAACCCGGCGATGCTGATATAGGAGGCCCAGCGGCCACGCCAGCCGGCGGACAGCCGGTAATTGACCAGCACCAGGTAGATGGCCCAGGTTACCAGGGAAGCTGTCTCCTTTGGGTCCCAACTCCAGAAGTGGCCCCATGCCTGCTGCGCCCAAAGAGCGCCTGTCATTATCGTGATGCTCATTAAGAAAAAGCCGGCATACAGGGAGCGCCGCAGCAGTTCGTCGCACATTTGCAGTGAAGGGAGCCGGAAATAAAGGAAGCGGAAATTTTTGGCTTTCAGCTCCTTTTCCTGAATCAAATAGAGGATCGATGAGACAAAGGTCAGGAAAAAGGCGGCGTAGGCGAGAAAAGCAACGACGGCATGAAAATAAATCCATCGGCTTTTCAAGAGCGGCGGAATGGTGTGGTTTCCCTCCCAGATCAATTCGGACAGAATCATGAGCAACGAAACCAGCGGGAGCACGAATGCTCCGAGGACGTTGGTCCGATAGCGCAGATGCGCCGCAATGAAAGTCAGCGTGATACACCAGGCAAAAAAGGACAGCGATTCTGAGAGGTTTGTGATCGGCAGATGGCGAACCTGGAAGCCGAGCAGAAGCAGATAGACGGTGTGGCTCGCAAATCCACAGCCCACCATCACGAGGGCTACGGTTACGAAGACCTGCCTTTTCCGGTAAAAGCCGAAGATCGAATGCATCAGGCCCAGAGTGTACAGGACCATCGTCAAGGGTAGCGTCCATCCCATAAAAATGCCCCAAGGTCTTAAAAGTCTATCACTTGAACCGATCGGGTGCCAGCCCAAACAGTTCCCGGCGGCCGTCGATAGCTGGATCCGCCCGGGATTCAGGAACAGCGGACTCATTGCTGTGGCTGTGGACTGCCCACTGCCCGTTGCCCACTATTGTGGTATAGTTCTGCCTCTCGGCGGTACGTCATTTGGAGTCATAAAGTTGGGTTCAATTCAGAACATCGATATTGCCAGTGTCATTATCCAGTTTGCGGTCCTGCTTTTTTCATTGAGCATCCACGAGGCTTCCCACGCCTGGATGGCCGACCGATGCGGTGACTATACGGCCCGGTACCTGGGCCGGGTTACGCTGAACCCGATTGCGCACATGGATCCGCTCGGGACGTTTCTGTTTCCGCTGCTCCAGATGATCATGGGCGTACCTCTGATCGGTTGGGCAAAACCCGTCCCCGTTAACTCTGTACACCTCCGGAATCCGCACCGCGATCAGATTTTGGTGTCGCTGGCCGGACCCGGCGCCAACCTGGTAGCAGCCGGAGCCTCCTTCGCGCTGCTGGCAGTCCTCAAGATCGCCTCGCCTGCGGCAAACGGTGTCATCATCAACATGATCGTGAGCGACCGCATTCCGCGGCAGCACTCCGCGCTGGTGCCGCTGCTGGGCGTGCTTTTTTTCACGTTTGTCATCAACCTGGCGCTGGCGCTTTTCAATGTGATCCCGATTCCCCCCCTTGATGGACACTGGATTCTTTACGAGTTGCTTCCCTACAATGCAGGCAAAGCACTGGCGCGCGTGAGCTCCTACGGTTTTGTGATACTCTATTTGCTCATGTTTCTTGGCGCGTTCAGGTTTATTTTCTGGCCTATCAGTCAACTGTGCGGCTTGCTGCTGAGTTTGTGACGGGGGGCAAACAACGGGATCGGACACTATGGCGCACAGCCGTATCTCATGCGCCTGTGCCGTATCCAGGCGCATGAAAAGGGAGGCTGCTTTCGGTAGGTGAGGAGTTGTTTTCGGGACAGGAACAAGAACTGTTACATCGCAAGTTAAAGACGGCTATGGATGGAACTGAGAATCCGGAAACCAATGGCACTTCTCGGGAAGAGCCCGGTCTGACGATCCGCCTGGAGGGTTTTGAGGGTCCTCTCGACCTTCTCCTGCACCTGATCAAGCGCGAGGAACTCGATATCTGGAACATCCCGATCGCGCACATTACCGAGCAGTACCTGGGCTACCTCCAGCTCATGCAGGACCTGAACATCAACGTCGCGGGAGAGTGGCTCCTCATGGCCGCGACCTTGATCTACATAAAGTCACGCATGCTCCTCCCTCCCGATCCAGTCCAGGAGGCTGCAGAGGGGGAGGCGCAGGACGATCCGAGGAAGGAGCTGGTGTACCAGCTGTTGGAACACCAGAAGTTCAGGAATGCCGCACAGATGCTTTACACGCGTGAAGAGGTGGAGAACGCGGTTTGGAACAGCCCGCCCAGAGATGTGCTCGAAGACGGCAAAGAGGTGGTCGCCGTCACGCTGTTTGACCTTTTGAAGGCTTTTGCCGACGTGGTCAAGCGCTTCGAAGCCCAAGCCGGCATGGAGTTAGACCAGGAGGAAGTCACGATCGAGCAGAAGCTGGCCGAGATGCGCCGGCTGCTGATGGTCCACGACTCGCTGGTCTTTTCGTCTTTTTTCACTCGGGCTGTGTCGAAGAGCCACATGATTGTAACCTTCCTGGCGCTGCTTGAACTTGTGCGCCTGCGGGAGATCTGGCTTTATCAGGAAAAGGCGTTCGAGGAGATCCATATTACCAGGAGCAGATCTGCCGGAGAGACAGCGTAAGGCCTATGGAAATCGAAGAACTCCAACCCATACTTGAAGCTATTATTTATGCTGCCGATGATCCGGTACGCCCTGAGCAGTTGAAGGAGATATTCCCGGATGAGAGCTACGACAAGATCGAAACGGCGCTCCAGAGACTGGCGGAGGAGTTTAATGCCCGCCGGGGCGGCATGTGGATTCGCGAAATCGCGGGCGGCTTTCGCATGACAACCCGGCCAGAGCATCACGAACATGTGCGTGCTTATCTGAAGACCAAGCCGGGAGCAAAACTGTCCATGGCGGCGCTGGAAACCCTGGCCGTCATCGCGTACAAGCAGCCTGTAACCCTTGCTGAGATCCTGGCCATCAGGGGGAAGAAATCGACGACCGCGCTCCATACGCTGCTCGAAAAAAAGCTCGTCGTCATCATGGGGCGGAAGGCGGTGGTCGGTCGCCCTATTTTGTATGGCACCTCCAAGGACTTCCTCGTTCATTTTGGCCTCCGGGACCTCTCGGAGCTTCCCACGTTGGAGGAGTTCACCCAGATGGCTGGGGAACTCTGACAGCCCGCCATGCAATCAGAGGAACGACTGCAAAAGATCATTGCTGCGGCCGGAATCACCTCGCGCCGGAAGGCGGAACTGCTCATCGAGGCGGGACGGGTTTCCGTGAACGGGCAGACGATTACCACGCCAGGTGCCAGGGCGGATGTTCACCGCGACCATATCAAGGTCGACGGTAAGCTGATCCGCCCGCCGGCGCGGAAGAACTACGTGCTCCTGAACAAGCCGAGGGGGGTCATGTCGACTGTTGCCGACCCCCGTGGCCGCACCAAGGTAACGGATCTCGTAAAGGCAAAAGAAAAACTCTTTCCTGTGGGGCGCCTCGACTTCAACACCGAGGGCCTGATCCTCCTGACCAACGACGGGGAGTTTGCCAGGATTGTTGCTGCCGCAGGCCCTGCTTTCCCAAGAGTTTATCAAGTGAAAGTTCGTGGAATTCCCGACGAGTCGGCCTTGGGCCGGCTCCGTACCGGATTTCGCCTGCCGGACGGCACGCAGCTGGCTCCGTGCAAAGTCCGGGTACTGCGCGAAGACAAGCATGCCTGGCTCGAAATAACGCTGACCCAGGGTAAGAATCGTGAGATCCGCAGGATGTTTGAGGCCATCCATCATCCGGTGGGGAAGCTCCGTCGGACCCGCATTGGCTTCTTTACCGCGGAGGGTCTCCCGGTCGGTTCATCCCGTTATCTGACGCCAACGGAAGTCGCTCGTGTGCTCCGTTTAGGCAAGGGCAAACAAGGTGACAAGTGAATCGCACCTCCTTGGAGTGTGGCAGCTTGCTGCCGCCATGCGATTAGGTGATGGCGGGGAGGAAAAGACAAATGTGCGAGCCGGCTTGCCTACACCGCGGGGCCAGTCAAGATTTCATTCACTTCTGATGTTACAATTGGATCTGACTAACCGCTGGGAGGGATGATTGTTCACTGGAATCATCGAAGAAGCAGGCATCATTCGCTCTCTGCGCCCGGGATCCGCCGGCGCCACGATGCTCATCGAGGCGCAACGGATTGCCCCCGGGCTTAAATCCGGAGATTCCGTGGCCGTCAACGGTGTCTGTCTTACTGTCGTCATAACCCGAGGCGGAAGTTTTTCCTGTGATTTGTCGGCAGAGACCCTGCGCCGCTCCAGCCTCGAGCAAGCGCGGGAAGGCCAGCTCGTCAACCTGGAGCGGCCCCTGGCGGTCGGTGATCGTCTTGGGGGCCATATCGTCCAGGGGCATGTCGACGGAGTGGGGAGGTTCATAACTTCCGTTCCAAGCGGCGAGGGCATGGAAATGGAGTTTTCGTTCCCGCCGGAGCTCGAGCGATACCTGGTCAACAAAGGCTCCGTGGCGGTCGACGGCATCAGCTTGACGGTGGCCTCACTCAAGAAGACTGCATTTGTCGTCGCGGTCATCCCACATACGTTCCGGGTAACGAATCTACGGCACCTGAAGCCGGGCGACATGGTCAATCTCGAAGTTGATATCCTGGCAAAGTACTTCGAGCGCTTCTTTCAACTTGGCATGACTCGAGATCAGGTCCCGAAGCAGGAGCTGACTGTAGACTTCCTCAGAGAGCAAGGGTACTGACATGCTGGCGGTTATCCTCAGGGTATTGGGTGCACTCGTGCTGTTGACGCCACTTGCCCGGGACGCACGGCCTGTGCCCTCAGATTCGTCCCTGCCCCCCTTCGGGCGCGACACCGTCCTCGTCTACAAAAGTTCGAACGAGAACGAGGTCTTCGTGGTGCGAATCGCCGAGTTTGCACCGGACCGATACATGGAATGGGAGGATGCCACCGCACAAGGAACGATCTTCATTCCTGCCAAGGTCGTGGCCGAAGGGCGCGCACTCGTCAATTATCAGCTGTTTCAGCCCGGCGTCGACACGCGAGGAAAGGATGCGACCACTCTCTGGCTGAGCCGGCGCATGTTCCGCAAGCTCAAGGAGAACCAAAAGCCTAAACTCATGATCGATGGCTTGCCCACCCTGGTGACCGTCCTTGGCAGCGATCAGATGGCAATCGAGGTAAACCGTTCTCCACGTTCCGTTCCAGTCATCAAGACCCGCGATGAGAGGGGCGCAGAGCGCTGGTTTCTTGACCTGGAGGATAATCCGCTACTGGTGAATCTGCTGGTCCGGAACTACCAGCAGAAGCTGGCGAGCATCACGACGGATCGTCCCAACACGCTGCGCTGGATCAAAGGCAAGAAAAAGTAAAACCAATCCCTGATCAATACGGACAAGAATCCGTCATCACTCGCGTTCAACGGCGTTTGGGAGACCCTGGGCGATCGCTGCCTGGGTCAACTGTAGCAGGTGATCGCGATCCTGCAGCCGCATGTGCTCCGTAGCAATGGGTGGGTGGAAGACCAACTCGACAGTGCCGGGCTTGATCGCATAGTGCCCAGGGGGCTGAATTGCCCGGCTGTTGCAAATTGAAACAGGCATGACCGGAACCCCGGCTTTGATTGCCATCACGAAAACACCCTTCTTGAAAACGCCCAGGCGGCCGTCACGGCTCCTTGTTCCTTCGGGGAAGGCGAAGAACGAGTGCCCTCCCTTGAGAAGTTGGGCGGCGCGGTCGATACCGGCGTGGGCGTTGAGCGGGTCGGTGCGATCGATAGGAACAAAACTCACTTTTCTAAGCACCTGCGACAAAACCGGTATCCTCATGATCTCTTTCTTGATGACGGCGCGGAGATTCCTGCCCGTGGCATAATACAGGAGCGGCCCGTCGAAGTTGCCCTGATGATTGGACAAAAACAGGTAGGCCTGCCTTGGCCGGACCAGATCTCGACCCCGCACCACTACTCTGACATTGCACAACCAGCCCGCCACACGGATGCAGAAATGCGCCAGGGTGAAGAGCAGGTCGGTGCTGCCAGAAAGGAATGACCAGGCGAGGCCGATGGGAGCTGCCATCGCCACATATAGACCCACGAAGATGTAAATCAGAGTCGCCCGCAACATAAGCGATAGATTGTACCGGAATTTGCGGTGTCAGTTGCCCCAAATAGTTGCAGGGTCGGCTGATGTTGGGATAAGCTTCTACTTCACGGCCGGGAATTCGACATGGATTTGTTTCCGGCTGGTCTTTTGACAGATCGATCGGGAGTGTATCTTGGTATTCAACAGCATTACGGAAGCGATTGAAGAAATCCGGCAGGGTAACATCGTAATCGTCCTTGATGACGAGGATCGTGAAAACGAGGGAGATTTCACGATTGCCGCCGAAAAGGTTACTCCTGAGGCGATCAACTTCATGGCCAAGTATGGCCGTGGTTTGATCTGCCTCTCGATGACCGGCGAGCGCCTGGACGAGCTCCAGATTCCGCTGATGGTCGGGCACAACACCACCAAATACGGGACTGCCTTTACCGTATCCATTGAGGCACGCTACGGCGTAACCACTGGGATTTCAGCCGCCGATCGGGCGACCACCATTCTCACCGCCGTAAACCCCAAGACAATGCCGGCAGACCTGATCCGGCCTGGACATGTCTTCCCATTGCGCGCTCGCCCGGGCGGTGTGTTGGCACGTGCGGGTCAGACCGAAGCCGCCGTGGATCTGGCGCGTCTGGCGGGGCTTTATCCCGCGGGGGTCATCTGCGAGGTGATGAAGGATGACGGCACCATGGCCCGTGTGCCTGAGTTGACGGTAGTCGCGCGGACCCACCGCCTGAAGATGATCACGGTTGCCGACCTCATCGCCTTCCGGCTCAGGACCGAGACGTTCGTGCGCAAGCTGTCCGAAGCCTACTTGCCGACGGAATTCGGCGAATTCCGGGTCGTGGCCTTCGAGAACACTCTGGACAACGAAAACCACATCGCGCTCGTCAAGGGAACCATCTGCGAGGAAGAACCGGTGCTGGTCCGGGTGCAGTCGCAGTCGACCATGGGAGATGTATTTCATTCGCTCCGCAGCGACAGCGGGGAGCAGCTACGCAGGGCGCTGCGGATCATCGATCAGGCCGGAAGCGGAGTGCTGCTTTACCTGCGCCAGGAGGGGAGGGGCATCGGCCTTGTCAACGAGATCAAGTCCTACGCCCTGCAAGACGACGGGGCGGACACCGTGGAGGCGGATGAAACGCTGGGATTCAAAGCCGACCCGCGCGTCTACGGCGTTGGAGCCCAGATTCTTCGTGCCCTGGGCGTCGGCAAGATCCGGTTATTGACGAACCATCCGAAAAAAATCGTCGGGCTGCAAGGCTACGGCATCGCAGTCGTGGAACAGGTCCCCCTGGAAGTTGCTCCCACAAAGCACTCCGAAGACTACCTGCGCACCAAGAAAAACAAGCTGGGCCACATCCTCAAATCGGTCTAAGCCCATCCTGGTGATGAGTGATGCGTCATGAATGAGACGTAGAATGCTACCGACTCATCACTCATGACTCGCTACTCATCACTGTTTTTGGTGGAGCTTGGCGACCTGGGCTTCGATCACCTCATCCTCGATCTTGCGGAAGAGGATTTCGCGGACGCCGAGCGGGTGGCCTGAAGGCAGCCGCAGCGTCGGAAGGTCTTGCCAGCGCTGGTCGTGGTGCAATCCGGGCGCGTTCAGCATCTGCCATAGTTTTCCGGCCGAAAACGGCATGAACGGATCCATGAGCACGGCAAGGGCGAGTTCGAGTTGGATCGTTGTGTTGAGCGTGGCGGCACAGCGAGCGCGGTCCTGCTTCAAAGTGGTCCAGGGAGCGGAATCATTGAAGTATTTGTTGCCGATGCGTGCCAGGTTCATCAATTCGCCGACCGCGCGGCGCACCTGAAAATCGTCAAGCAGAGCGCCGATATTCACGGCAGACGCGCCAATTGCCGCCAGGACTTCCTGATCGGCACTCGCAAGCTCCGGGGCATGGGGAACCTTGGCTTCGAAGTGTTTCTCGATGAAGGTGAGGCTGCGATTCACAAGGTTGCCGAGGATGTCGGCCAACTCGCCGTTATTGCGGGCCTGGAAGTCCTTCCAGGCGAAATCCGAGTCTTTGTTCTCCGGAGCATTGGCGGCAAGGTAGTAGCGCAGCGGATCCGGCGGAAAAAGCTCCAGGTAATCGTCGACCCAGACGGCCCAGTTCCGGCTGGTGGAAAGCTTCTCCCCCTCAATATTGAGGAATTCATTGGCCGGGATGTTGTCCGGGAGTATGAACTCGCCGTGGGCCATCAGCACTGCCGGCCATACAATCGCATGAAACACGATGTTGTCTTTGCCGATGAAATGGATCAGGCGCGTCTGAGGATCGCACCAGTAGTCCCGCCAGCGGTCCGGCCTGCCCTGATTTTGCGACCACTCCACCGTCGATGAGATGTAACCGATGGGGGCGTCAAACCAGACATAGAGCACCTTACCTTCGGCGTCCGGCAGAGGCACGGGAATGCCCCAGTCGATGTCGCGGGTAATGGGGCGGTCGGTGAGCCCTTCGCTGAACCAGCCGGTGCAGAACTCGCGCACGTTGCTCTTCCAGTGAGGCTTGGCTGCCTGCCATTGTTGGAGGCGCTCCTGGAACAGGGAGAGCCTGAAATACCAGTGCTTGGTTGTGCGCATCTCTGGCGGCGAGCCGCACACCTTGCATTTGGGTGCGATGAGTTGCTCCGGCTCCAGCCAGCGGCCGCAGTTCTCGCACTGGTCGCCGCGTGCGTTGACGTGATGGCAGTGCGGACACTCACCCTCGATGTAGCGGTCGGGCAGAAAGCGTTGGCAGGTCGCGCAGTAGTACTGGCGAACCTCCTGCTCCTTGACGTAGCCCTTCTCGTTGAGCTTAAGGAAGATACCCTGCGAAATCCTGTAATGCAGGGGAAGGGAGGTACGAGAGTAGTTGTCGAACTGGATCCCGAGACGGCGGAAGCTCTCCTTCATCATGAAGTGATAGCGGTCCACAATTGCCTGTGGCGCGACCTGCTCGTGGTCGGCGCGAATCGTGATGGGTACGCCGTGTTCGTCGGAGCCGCAGATGAAAATGACGTCACTTCCTTTGAGCCGCTGATACCGGACGTAGACGTCGGCCGGCATGTACGCTCCTGCGAGATGCCCCACGTGGAGCGGTCCATTGGCATAGGGCAGTGCTGCCGTCACGAGAATCTTCTCAGCCAAAGCTTCCTCCAATCTGAGAACCTTAATCATATCATAGCCTCTGCAGACGGCTGGATAGCACAAAATGTCACTTCATGGCGCAGCACAGTCCGGCAGGTGCCGCCGAATCAGCAGTCAAGAAATGCATGAAACACGCGAAAAGCTCATTCACGTGTCTTGCCTCTTTTTTGTTTGGTGTCCTGGTTGGAGCTGAGCGATGTCTGCGGCGCTGCTTTACGAAGAATCGTATAATCAAACATATGCCGCAAATATATCCGGATCAGATGCTGATTCGTGACTGCCGGCCGGAAGAGATTCAACGGCTGCACGAGATCGACAGTGCCTGCTTTCCGGATTACATGGCCTATTCGCGCGCGGAACTTCTATTCTATCTCGGACATCCCGCTGCCATCAGCAAAGCGGCCGAGCTCGACGGCAAGGTCCTGGGTTTCGCCATAGGCCACATCGAATCGGGCGCGCGCGCCCATGTCATCACGCTGGATGTGGTTCCGGAGGCGCGCCGGCACAGGGTGGGAACCCGGCTCATGGAAGCGCTCCATGAACAGTTTCGCAGGCGCCGCGCGGCCCAAGTCGTCCTCGAGGTCGATACCGGCAATGAAGCGGCGCAACGGTTCTATGCGCGCCTGGGTTATGAACGCCGGGAACTATTGCGCGGCTATTATAAGGCACGCAGCGATGCCTATCGCATGGTGCTGTTCTTGCCATGACCCGAAAATCGGGGAGACTTCCAGGGTAAAAAAGAATCCGGGCAGATATATGGGGATTGCCTGGAGGTTTTTGAGGGCTTCGTGGTTTGTCTAAGCTCTACTATTTCTCCCGGGCCAGGTAACCCTGCCTGGTCTGGACCTTCAGGGCGACGGGTTTGCCGTCATGATTGATGTCCGCCTTGACCTCGACACGAATCTTGCGAAACTTCCCGTCCCGCTTCGGATTGCTCGTCGTGTATGCAAGGCTGTACTGGTTCCTGAGACTGTTGGAGATGTTCTTGAAGATGGACGGCAATTCGCCTTCAAAGCGCGGGAAATAGGAGTCTCCTCCGGTCAGGTCGGCGATGGAACGCAGCCGGTTGTCCGCCATGAGCCAGCCGATATCATCCAGATTATATCGAAGCCGGACACTCTGTCCCACGCTGATGGCGTAAATGGAAGCGTTGGCGGCCTTGCACTTTTTCAGAGCGTCGTCCCACGTGTGCTGGCTGAAGGTATCGAGCCCGGTGCTGACCATGACTACCGCCACCTTGCCCTCGATTTCCTCGACACGGTCGAGTGTGAAAATGACCGCATCCGAGAGGTTGCTCTCACGGAAGGCCGGCGTGTTGAAGCGACTGAGCGCTTCCATCAGTTGATTCCGGTTCTGAGTGAAGTCGGTGAGGATGGTCGGACGGATGTCGTAACCGATAACGGCAACCCAGTCACCTTTGCGGAGACTATCGGCGAAGGTGTAAATGGAATTCCAGACATCTGTAATGAAATATTCGACCCATTTGCTGAAATCCACAAGCAGGACTGCCGTGATACTGGCCTCCACAGGCGCAAAGTGGGTGATTTCCTGCTTGACGTTGTCTTCATAGACAGTGAAGTTCTCGGGTCTGAGCCCGGTGATGATGTTGCCCTTTTTGTCCGTCACCAGCGCCTGCAAGTTCACCAGGTCGACCGAGACCGAAATCGCCTTCTGACCTTGGGGCTTATCCTGATCGGGCACCTTTTGAGCCGGCGGGTTCTGAAGGGCTACGGCTGCGGGCGGTGATGCTTTCTGCAGCGAACCCGAAAAAATCAGGGCCGGAAGGCAGAGGCCGATGATCAGAACGATACTCGCAATCTTCATGGCGCATGCTCCTGGTGGAGGCGATGGGTCAGCCAAGCCTCTCTACATCATACAGCAGCACCCAGTCAGTCACCAAAGGTTGAACGGGCCAGGCCGGTTGATCGAGTGTTGGTTGGGAACGGCTCGTAGCAGATTTTGATCCGGCAGCCTTTACTTTTCTGCCTCACGGTGGTCAAAATAATCTTCGAAAATGGAGTGCTGACCTCTCTCCCATCGTCGGGTCAGCTGAGATCCGGCCGGGCTCGGACAAGAGGCCTTTTCAGGGTTCGTTTCACAGGGGGACAAATGAATTGACGTACCTATTTACTGATGCTAATAATTTGTTCCACTTCTGCTCTTGCCGGAATACCTTTGTGGGAGGTTAATCGTGGGTTATTGTCCGGAATGCGATGCACCAATCGATGAGGAATTCGAGGACGTCGGGGAAATCATCACCTGCCCCGAATGTGGCGTCGACCTGGAGGTGATATCGCTCGACCCAGTCGAATTCGATCTCGCGCCTGCCGAAGACGAGGAAGAGGATGAAGAGGACTTCAACTTCGACGACGAAGAGGAAGACGAAGAAGACTGGGACGACGAAGACGAAGAGTCCTATGACGAAGAAGACGACGAATACAATTAGGCCGCGCTTTCTATGCCTGCCGGCTCTGATGCCATTGGAATCGTCGTGCTGCAATCCGTGCTCGAAAATGTCCCGGAGATGCCACCGTGTTGAGGCAGATCCGACTGCTGGTATTTGACCTGGATTACCTCATCTATGATTGTGCCCAGCTTAAGGTGAGGGCGCTCCGAGAAAGTCTCATTTCCCTGGCCGATGCGATCCCGCATGACGTGCGCTTGCCCGATGCGGTCGACACCGAAGAGGGATTCCGCGATTACGGCTTCCGGTGGACAAAATTCCTCCAGATCGGGCTCGACGACGAACACCTGGAGGAGCTTCAAAGTCCGTATCGAATTCACGAGGAACGCCTCGTAACGGCGGGGGCAGGGAGGATCTGCCCGGGGCTGCCGGAGCTGTCTTCCTTCTGGCGCCGCAGCGGCGCGTCGGCTGCGCTCGGCGCCGAGGCCCGGCGCGACTATCTGCTGGCCGTCAGCGACCGTCACGACCTGGACGGCTTCTTCGAGATGGCCTTTTGCACCGAGGAGTTCTGCATTGGCCGCAGCGAGGAAATGATCAAGGAGATCATGCGCCGGGCCGAGGTGAATCCCAGCGAGACCCTGGCGCTTGGCACTCGGCCGGACTTTTTCAGGGCTGCCCACAATCTTGACGTTCTAACCATTGGCTGCGGCTGGGGACTGCAGCGGCACGAGGGCCTGGGCGAAGCCGATCTGCAAGCACTCACCCTGCCCCAAGTTTTTCCGGCCATCGAAAAGGCCGACGCACTGGCTGCTCAGTATCTCGAATGAGACAGGGCGCGGTTTCACGCCGGCCCGCAAGTTGAATTGATCCGGCCCGGGACTGTCAGCGGGACGTCCTTCGGATGCGAGTCGGCCGGGAAGATTCCGTGCGGATTCCTTCCATTGATCGCAGGCTGTGCGGCGATATTTTTGGCGCATGCGGCGGTTCATGCTAAATTGTTGGGCATGAATTTACAGGAAAAAGAAGCACGGCTGGAGGCCCTGTTGCGCGAGATGGCTCCCGTGATGGTGGCTTTCAGCGGCGGCGTCGATAGCTCCTACCTTGCCTATAAGGCGCATCGCGTTCTCGATGATGCCGCACTTGCCGTTACCGCCGAAAGCCCCTCTGTGCCAAGCCGCCAACGGGAGATGGCCTTGCGGCTGGCTGGGGAATTCCGCTTCCGCCACGAGTTTGTCAACACGCAGGAGATCGAGCGTGAGGAATATCGTGAGAATCCCCCGGAACGCTGCTACTTCTGCAAGGACACCCTCTTTGAATTGCTCATCACACTTGCGAAAAAGCGAGGTTTCGCAACCGTGGTTGACGGACTGAACGCCGACGATCTTGGGGATTATCGCCCCGGACGCAGAGCCGCGGAGGAACACGGCATCCGCAGTCCCCTCATGGAGGCCGGTCTGAACAAAGATGAGATCCGGCAACTCTCCCGGCAGGCCGGACTCGCTACCGCCGATCAGCCTGCTTCGGCGTGTCTGGCCTCGCGTTTCCCCTATGGGGTGCGCATCACTGAAGAGAAACTGCGCATGGTGGATCGCGGCGAAGAAGCATTGCGCGCCATGGGCTTCGGCGTTTTCCGGGTCCGCCACCATGAGGAACTGGTCCGTCTCGAATTCGGTAAGGAAGAACTGCTGAAGGCTCTGAATCCGGAGGTTGCCGGCCGCCTCACCGAGATCTTCAAAGGGCTCGGCTACAAATTCGTCACCCTCGACCTTGAAGGATACCGCACTGGCTCGCTCAACGAGGTTCTCGTAACCCGGATTACCTGACGCAATACAAGTTGAAGATCGATGCCGACAGAGAGCTATTTGTGTTGAGCCTTATCCGCCCGCTGTTCCGTTTTTGCAGCCAGGTCGTTGCATACGGCTCCGCGCCGCCAGTTCCATGCCGTCGCCGCGATTTCCTCCAGGGAAGAGTGAAGCGCGCGCCAGCCCAGGGCTGCTTGGGCTTTCGCCGGATTTGCCACCAGTTGCGGCGGATCACCGGGTCTCCGCTCTTTGATGACGATGGGAACATCCTTCCCAGTGGCTTTCCTGACCGCATCGACCACCTGCAGCACGGAACAACCCTGGCCTGTACCGAGGTTGAAAACTTCGGAAGGACGGCCGGAAGACAGGTACTCGAGAGCCGCTATATGGGCGAGGGCGAGATCAATGACATGAATGTAATCCCGAATACAGGTACCATCCGGCGTAGGATAGTCGCTCCCGTAAATGTCGGCTTCAGACCCATTGCCTTGCGCAATCTCCAAAAGCCGGGGAATAAGATGAGTCTCCGGCACATGCCACTCCCCGATGCTGCCGTCGTGCCCGGCACCGGCCGCATTGAAATAGCGCAGCGACACGTAGCGCATCCCATAGGCGTTCTGGTAGTCGCACAACATGCGTTCAATCACCATCTTGGTGACGCCGTAAGGATTGATCGGATTCAGAGGATTAGACTCGTCAATCGGGACGCGGATCGGGATGCCGTAAGTGGCACAACTCGAGGAAAAAACTAAATTTGTGACATTGTGCCTGCGCATGGCCTCAAGCAGGTTCAGGGTGTTGAGAATGTTGTCGTGATAGTATTTATGCGGATTTCGGTATGATTCTTCAACCAAAGCATGAGAGGCAAAATGCATCACCGCAGCGATCCGATGCCCGGAAAAAGCCTCATCCAGATCAAGCAGGCGCCCCAGGTCACCCTGATAAAAAGGAAGGCCGCCGATGAACTCGCGGTGGCCCGTCGAGAGGTTGTCGAGACACACCGGCGCGTATCCCTGCTCCTTTAAGGCGCGCAGCGTGTGGCTGCCGATATAGCCGGCCCCTCCCGTAACCAGAATTCCTCGCATTGGGCATTCCCTCCGCAGCAGTCGAGGCCACGCGGGCGTTAAATCCACTTACTTATCGCTGTTCTCGAGAGTTTGCTGTATCACTTCCTTAACCTCTTCGATCTTGAAGGGCTTGGCCAGATAGAGGTTGCAGGTGTTTTCGAAGAACAGGCGCGTTTCGGTGCTGACGGTGTCTCCAGTTACAAAAATGATGCGCTTGGCCAGGCGTGGCCGCTTTTCCTTAATCCACTGGAACAGCTCGCGGCCGCTCATCTGCGGCATTTTGAAGTCGGTGATGACAAGATCGTAGTCGTTGCTTTCCAGCTTTGCCGTTGCCGCCCGGCCATCGGCGGCAGTATCGACCTGCATCGGGAACATCTTGAAGATTTCGATGAAGAAGTCGAGGATGTATTTCTCATCGTCCACGATCAGGATCCGCTTGTTGCGGACCAGGTTGTCAAACTGCAGTGCCTGAGGCATCAGCTGTGGGAAAATGCTTGCCTCGTCCGTGAGACTCACGATGATGGGCAGTTCGATGACGAAGGTCGCACCTTCCCCTGGCCGGCTCTTGGCGTAAATGTTTCCGCCATGTTCCTTGATGATGCCGTAAGACAAACTCAAGCCTAGCCCGGTGCCTTTGCCGACCTCCTTGGTTGTGAAAAAGGGGTCGAAGATCTTGGAGAGGTGCGCCTGGGGAATTCCCGGGCCGTCGTCGACGATTTCGACCACGATGCGGTTTTTCTGCATGTCGGCGCGCGATCGAATCACGAGGCGGCCGCGGCCGTGGGCCTGCAGCATGGATTGTTCGGCGTTGGTAATAACGTTGAGAAAGACCTGCTGCAATTGATGGGCGTCAGCGATGGTCTTGGGCAAGTTGCGGTCCAGCTCGCGAGAGATTTCGATGTTGTTTACCGAAAGCTCGTAATTCCGCAGCTCGACCGTTCGTTCCAGCATGTCGTTTACGTTCGACAATTTGCGCTCGGGCTTCTGCTTGCGGGCAAACGAAAGCAGGTTCTGCACGATCTTCTGGCAACGCAAGGCCAGGTTGTTGATCTTGAGAAGGCTATCGCGGGCCCGCTCGTCGAGGTCCTTGCGCAGCTGCAGGAGTTGAGAGTAGCCCATGACTCCCGTGAGCGGATTGTTGAGCTCATGGGCGATGCCCGATATCAGTTCGCCGATCGCCGACAGCTTCTCGGACTGAATGAGCTGCTGGCGCAGCAGCTTCTCGTTGCTCACATCCTTGGCCACGTGGATGGACCCCACCAATCGGTTATTTTTGTCATACCAGGGGCTAACCGAGATCTGGAAGGTGCCGCCCATCGCCGGCAGTTCGAGTTCCTCGACCACGAGATTCTCCGACCGCAGCGCGTCCATGTGCCGGCATGCGCTGAAACTCAGCTGGGCGGGATTGTAAATCTCCGAGCAGCACTTGCCGATCATCTTGGGCGGCGAGGTTTTCAACCGCCTGGCCAGCGCCACGTTGGCACGTATGATCTTCCCGCTGGTGTCGTGTTGCGACACGCAATCCTGCATGGCGTCGAAGGTGGTCTCCCACTCTTTCTGGCTGCGTGAAACGACCTGGAACAGACGGGCATTTTCCAGGGCTATGGCAGCCTGGTGTGCCAGGGTTTCGGCTCGGGAGATCTCCTCCTGGGTGAAGGTCCGCTCCGCGGATTCATCGCTGTAAATCAGTACGCCGATCGCCTGTTCCTTGGCGATCAGGGGGGCGAAAATCGCGGCGCGCCAGCGCATCGCCTGCATCACGTTCGGGTTGAAAGGCTCAAGACGGGGAATGTCCTCGACTGCCATCACGCGTCTTTGCAGGAGGGCGCGGACGGCGATGGAGTCATCGGCCAGCCTGATCTCGACGTCCTGGATCCTCAGGCCTTCCTGCGTGGATGCCGACCCCACCAGGCGCTGCTCACGGTCGTCGAAAAGAAACAGATGGCACTGCCTGGTCTTTACGAGACGGCGTCCCTCTATGACGATCCGCCGGATGATCCCTTCGAGGTCGAGGCTCTGCGAAATGATCTTGTTTACTTCGTGCAGCGCGACCAGATCTTCGGAGAGTTTGTCCGCCTGTTCCCGTTGCCGGACGCTTGCGACTGCGACTCCCAGCATGTCGACGAGCGTCTCAACGAATGCTGCCCGGGATTCATCCAGTGTTGCGGACCTCGCTCCGGCAAGTATGAGGGTGCCGAAAATCCTGTTTCCTGCACTCAGCGGGTACATGGCCAGATATTCGAGGCCTTGGGCCTGCAGCGCGCTTGCCAGGGCTTGGGCGCCGCAACGGGGAAGATCCTCCATCCTCAGAGGCTTGTTCTGCAACAGATGCCGTTCCGCGACGCACTCGACCTGGGCGTTTCCAAGCTCCGCCACGACTTCTTTGCCAAGCCCTCGATATACGGCGAAAGCCGCCGCATCGGGGGCGGCACTCAAGCGAAAGCCACCGGCCTCCATGCCCGCGGTCCTCAGGATCTCATCCAAAGAGGATGCCAGGGTGCTATCCAGATCTGCAGATCGGTTCACGATGGAGGAAATCGTGCGAAAAACCGCCCATTGGTCCTGAGTGGCCCGGCTGGGCTGCGACGACGAAGAGGCCGCAAGGCCGGCAATGGCGGATATCAGTGCCGGAACCAGAGAGATGGGAAAAC
The DNA here is from genome assembly GCA_020072565.1 of Terriglobia bacterium. Lineage (NCBI taxonomy): Bacteria > Pseudomonadati > Acidobacteriota > Terriglobia > Terriglobia bacterium. The sequence continues at coordinate 2,593 of JAIQGI010000029.1, read as the reverse complement.
TGGGCTCAGCAACGTTTGCGAGATCCAAGAACATGACGCCCTCCATCCCCGATTGACGACAAGCGTCGCTCATTATAGGAAGGCCCATGCGCGATTGCCAGGAGATTCGAGGGAACAACGAAATACCTGAAACACGAAGGCGGTTTTCGTGCGCTTCCTACTACTTACCTGCAGATCCTTGCCATCTAGGCAAGAAAAGCAAAAGATCAACGCAGAGGACGCAGAGAGCGCAGAGATAGGTCCTGCAGAAGCGAGAATCCTCTGCGTCCTCTACGTTGAGGCTCCAGGTTGCGGATACTCCGCGCCGTGTATTTCGTGGTTGCAGAGTTGGATGCGGCCGACGGCTATTTGCCGGGAGCTGCGGGTTTGGGGGAGAAATAGCCCAGGCGATAGCGCACGCGCAACCCGCTCGAGGCAGGGGCGTCGAGGGTGACCCTGATGCGCCGCCAGGTCCCATCATGGGCGGCATTGGAGGAGGTGTAACCGATGCTGTACTGGTTCCGCAGCTCGAACGCGATTTCCGAAACGATGGCGTGGATCTCGCTCACATCCTTGGGGAAAAAGGCCTTGGCGCCGGTTTCGTCGGAGATCCTCTGCAGCGCATCATGCGCCTTTTCCGGCGCGGATTTCGTCCAATGGCCAAACAGGCCCTTATCCGGAGTCTCGTTCAAGAATCCGATGCCATAGACCTGGACATCGGATTCCTGAACCTTGGCAATCATTTCATCAAGCTTGTAGTAACTGTCTTGATCCTCCCCGTCGGTAATGACGATGACCGCTTTTTTGGGTTTGGATCCGCCCTGAGCTTTTTGGACCGCAAGGTAAATTGCGTCCCAGAGAGCCGTGCCGCCGGTCACGACGGTGTTGTTCAGATCGTCGGTGATCAGGTCGATGTCGTTGGTGTAGTCCTCGAGAAGTTCGACCTCGTTGTTAAAGCCGATCAGAAACTCCTCGTCGTTGGGATTGCTGGCGCGTATAAACGCAAGCGCGGCCTTGATCACGTTGTCGAATTTGTTCCGCATGCTGCCGCTGGTGTCGATGACGATTCCCAGGCTCAGAGGCACGTCTTCCTGAGAAAACGACACGATGTTCTGATTCACATTGTCTTCAAAAACCTTGAAGTTCTCCTTTTTGAGCCCGCTTACGAACTGGCCTTTTTTGTCCGTGATGGTAGTGTGTACCACAACAAGTTCGACATTGACGCCGATCTTGTACCCCTTCTGTGGATTCTCCTGCGGGGATTTGGACCCCAACTCAGGTTTGACCGGTTTCTTGCGCTCGTCCTGCTGCTCGGTCTTTTTCTGCGCCTGCAATTCGGGAGAGTGGGCAGGGGAAAACGCCAGTGCCCCAAGCAGCAGCACGATCGATGCGGCTGCCAGAACGCAGCTGCGGGCGTCAATTCTTGGGGGCATTATACCCTTCTTTGGCATGAACGCTCAGCTTGGGCAGGCCTGGAGGAGGATCGAGCTTGACCTGAATCTTTCGCCACTTGCCGTCGTGGACCTTGTTTGAGGGGCTGTAACCGAGAACGTACTGGTTGCGGAGTTCGGCATGGATGAGGTCGATGTAGTAATCGAGCTCGTTGAAGTTGTTGGGGAAGAAAGCCCGCCCTCCCGTCAAGGAAACGATCCCTTGAATTAAAGAGCGTCCGTAGCCCAACATACCCTGTTCCCCAACGGCATATATCTGGACGTCGGATTCTTTGGCAAACTCGCGCACCTCGGAAATGGAGTAGCGGCTGCTGTTGTCCTCGCCATCCGTGATCAGAATCAGGGCTTTCTTTTCGTTTTTCCCGGCTTTGATCTGATCGAGCCCCATATAAACGGCGTCATAGACGGCGGTTCGGCCGCCGGCCTGTTTGAGCGCGATTTCACTCCGCACCGTCGAGCTCTGATGAGTGAAATTCTGAACCAGGGAGGTTCTCTCGTTGAAAGTGATCAGGGCGTATTCGTCTTCGGGATTGCCTGTTTCGAGGAAGCGGACGATGGCGTTTTTGGCCTTTTGGATGTTGTTGTTATCCTTCATGCTGCCGCTGACGTCGAATACGATGCCTACGCTGACCGGCGCCGGCTCCTGTGTGAAGTAGTCGATCGTCTGCTGAACCTTGTCCTCGTAGATCTTGAAGTTGTCCTTCTCGAGGCCGGTCACGAATCGATTCAGCGGATCGCTCACCGACACCTTGACGAAGACGGTTTCGACCCCCACACGGAAAGTGGGCGCCTGCCATTTTTTCGGGGCTTGTTGTCCCTGTATGGCAGTACCGCTGTAAAGCAGCACCAAAACACTTATTGCGGCCATTGCTGCCGCATTGCGGTTTACCACAATTGCCTCGCCCCAAGTCAGCGCCAGGGAACGCATGGACGCGGGCTTTCTGACTAAGATTTTAGCAAACCGTATACATCTGTCAAGAAATCACGATTCTCCCAATGTCACCGCCGAGATCGCTCTTAGCCTCAATACTGTTCACTTAATGATTTGGATATGATCCTCGATCCTCAGCCTTTCCGTGCCAGACCGCTTCCGTGGCCTGAGTTTGTAATTACTCATCTTTCGCTTGATGCCGCGCGGATTACGCCGCGATCGACTCGACACC
>JAIQGI010000028.1 GCA_020072565.1 Terriglobia bacterium | reverse complement strand
CGCTGGAGTTCCTCCAGCATCATCTTTCGTAGTCGAGTCACAAGCCCCTCCTTGTGACCCAACCTTACTATGTTTCGGCGTTATTGCCGCCAATCAGACTATTGGCACCAAGTCCGCCGCACAGCGGCTTCGTTCAAGTCGCGTAACCGGACATGTGGATTTTCATTCCTTGCCGGTCGCTCACATCAGGGCTGCGCCGATTGTTCGGTCTCCAGGTCATTGTACAAGATCGCCGTTAACCAGGCACTTGATGGATTGGCTATTAATTTCGTACGCCCATTCAGAAGATCTATAATGGTGGTAACTCCAGTTGATTCTTTGCAGTGAGTGTATCTCCCTTGCGGGGGTGCCCATGCTTGAGATCGGTCAGCCCGAAAAGGAGGATGTGGTGCCGCACATGAGGACCATAAAGAGATATTCGCTCATCTCGGGATGGATTTTGATATTAGGGATTCTGGCCTTGGGTGTGATCCAATCGGGAGACCCGGCCAATCTCGTCGATCCCTCCGGATTTCTCTTTGTGCTGGTGGGCGGGATGGCGCTGGCGATGATCAGTTTTCCGGGCGCCGAAATCCGGTGCGCACTCCGGGATGCCGCAGGAACTCGTGCGAAAGAAACTGATTTCAGAAGCTCTGCCTTTTTCTGGGAAGCTGCGGGCCGTAGTTTCTGGATAATGGGTGTATTGCGCAGCATCCTGCATCTTATGATTTTCTTCGGCTCGATTGGTACGGTTGAATTTGGAACCTGGCAGTTGATAATAAAGGAATTGTCCCAGTCGCTTGCGACCGCGCTATATGGCCTCGTGCTGGCAGTGATCTGCTTTATCCCCTGTTGGAAGCTCACGGGGAAACTACGCAGTCGGCCGTTGGCGCCGACGGGAGTGCCAGGACCAACGTCAATCGGTCACCCTGGCTGGAGGTTCGGCATTGCATTCGGGTATGTTCTGTTGTTTTTGTTTTTGGCACCGTGGTTCCTCAAACTTTATGGGCCTACATTTAAGCCAGCATTACTGGTAGTTGTGGGCGGGACGATAGCACTTATGTTGTCTATACGCGGGGCCAATTCAGGGCCGACGCTGTCCACGGCTTTTGCAGCTATGGGGATCATCGGCTTATTGATTGGGTCCATCCAGATGCAGGGTCATGTGGCCGGGGCTTTTGCATTTCTTCTATCCTCCGGTTTTACACCGCTATTAGGGATGGTCCTTGTAGGCGCTCCTTTGGAGGATCGTGCGATCCGGACAGGACGAGTCGCCACCCCATCGGCATTCAGCCGCGTGGCCTGGTACGTCTTTCCCCTGCTGGCATTGATATTCCTGGTACCAATGTTTTTTGTGCTGACCCTGCCCGGGCTCGGATAGCAAATCTTTTCGCTGAGGTTACTGACCTCACCGATTGACTGAAAGCAGTTGATCCGCGGCTGTAACTCTGCTCGAAGAATAGCAAAAGGGATTTGAGAAGAGGTAAGATGGTTTTGTTTCATGCTTTGGCTTGCATCCGACACTTCATCACTGACCACAAAACGGAGAGAGCAATGCAAAAAATTGAGGCTTTTGCTTTGATCCTGAGTCTCCTTTTCTGCTGCAATTCTGTAGCACAAACAAACTTACAAAAGGGCAAGGTCTTGATGATCCTTAACGAGGATAAATCAGCCGATCTTGAGCTGATGCTTACAAAGGAAGTTGGAGTAATGAAAGATATGCTTCAAAAGGCCGGTTTTCAGGTCGTGGTAGCCACTGCTTCAAAGCGGCTGTTGCAAGCCGGAAACCAGAAGCTGCAACCCGACCTCAAGCTTAGCGAGGTTCGGGTATCCGATTATAGGGGATTAATCATGCCTTGCATGGCTACCAAAATTGGGCCGCTTTCTCCCGAAGGCTCGTCGATCGTCAGAGAAGCAGCGGCCAAAGGAAAGCCCATCGCAGCGCAGACCGGATCTGTTTTCCAACTTTGGCAAGCCGGTGTGCTGAAGGGCAAGAAATATGCTCTTGGACAAGGATTAGGATTACCGCCATTTGCGGATGCGACTTACAGCGGCGAGGGCGTTGTTCAGGACGGCAGGATTATTACATCTGGCACCTGCCCTTATATGGAGAAGATGGCCGGGAAAAAAGACGGCACATCCAAACTCACCGAAGCACTGATCGCCGAACTCCTGAAATGAAATCATCTGAAAGCATAGATCGGGTGGCGTTGGTCAATTGAGCTGTGGGCGCAAAGAAAATGCGAGCTTCATGATAACAGCGCTTGCCGGCACTCTCAAGCGAGCCGCAATATATCAGATCGCCAAAGGCGTTGGCCAGCAGAGGCTTGACAGGACGAGGGAGAGGGGGAATCCTGTGAATCCAGTGGGAACCCAGCTGCTTGTGCAGGTCTCCCGGCAGGAGCGCGCCCACCTTGGGATGAGGATATGAACGCCGGCTTGATCCAACGAGTCTCTTCACTCGAGCAGAATGAGCTCGAGCCTTACCGGACCTTGAAGCGCCCGATGGCGCATGCCCGCCTTGGTATTTTCGTGGCCGAAGGGGAGAAGGTCGTATGCCGGCTTCTCGATTCAGGGCTCGAGGTGAAATCTCTCCTGCTGACCCCCAACTGGCTGGCACGGCTTCAGTCTGCCGGTCATCTGGAGGGCAGGGAAGACGTGACGGTTTTTCTTGCCGAAGAGGGTTTGTTGCGCGAGATTGTCGGGTTCAACATCCATCAAGGCATTATGGCGGTGGCGAAGGCGCCGGCGGAGGGCTCCCCCGATGATCTGCCGGCTTCCCATCTGCTGGTGGCGCTCGACGGTCTGCGCACCTCAGAGAATGTAGGGGTAATCGTACGCAACTGCGCGGCCTTCGGCGTGAATGCGATTTTGGTGGGGGAGACTTCGTGCAGTCCCTACTTGCGGCGCGCGGTGCGGAACTCGATGGGCGCAGTCTTCAAGATTCCGGTCATTCATGTGACTTCTCTTGCGGAATCCCTGGGCCGATTGCGATGCCGATTCCAGACGCGCATCGTCGTCGCGGATCCGCGTGGCGCCTCAACGATCCACGGCGTGGTTTTGACCGGCAATGTGTGCATCGTCCTCGGAAATGAAGACACCGGGGTGTCGGCAGAAGTTGCCGGGCTTGCGACGGAACGCGCCGCCATTCCCATGCACAACCAGACCGACTCGCTGAATGTGGCATCGGCCGGCGGCGTGTTTTTATATGAGGCTCACCGGCAGCGGGCAGCGGCGGGAGGCCAGGCTTGAATTCCCAGACCACGCGCCTGGTGGACACCCACGCGCACCTGTGCGATCCCGTTTTCGACACCGATCGAACCGAGGTTCTCGATCGCGCCCGGGAGGTTGGGATGGCTGCAGTCATTGCAGTCGGCGAGGACCTCAAGGATGCGGAGAAAAACATTGAGCTGGCGACAGCTCATTCCATGATCCGGCCCGCTGCCGGGCTCTATCCCACACACCTCAGTCTCGAGCGCGCCGAGGAGATGCGCCGGTTCATTCGCACTCACGCAGACAGGCTGATCGCAATCGGAGAAGTCGGGCTCGATTACTGGGCGGTACAGGAGGAAACGCAGCGGGAACTGCAGCGCGAGATTCTCGCCGGTTTCATCTTGCTGGCTCGGGAGCTGAGCCTGCCGCTCAACGTACATTCCCGATCTGCCGGGCGGCATGCGGTTGCATTCCTGCTCCGGCACGAAGCTGCCAGAGTCCAACTCCATGCCTTCGACGGTAACAGCGCGGCCGCTCTTCCTGCCGTCGAGGCCGGCTTTTTCTTCTCGATTCCCCCCTCGATCGTCCGGTCCGAGCAAAAGAAAAAGCTGGTCCGGCGCCTGCCGCTCGACTGTCTGCTGGTCGAAACCGACAGCCCCGTCCTCGGACCAAAGCCCCAGGAACGGAACGAGCCCGCCAATGCCCTCCTTTCAATCCAGGCGATTGCCGAAATCAAAGGAGTCAGCCGGGCCGAAGTCGCCGAGGCCGTGAGTGAGAACACGCGCCGTCTTTATGGGGACCTGGTACTCACACCGGCCTGACACGCGATTTCCGGAACAGTCGCTCATGCGCCGTGGCGCACCCTGTGACGCATGAAAAGCTCATGTTATCCGGTTAGTGAACGTCGGGATCGGTATCGCAATCGCTATCGAGGTCAGTATCGGCTTTTTCCGGCTAAGAGTTCCGATTGCGATTTGGAAGAGTTGGAAACCGGTCGCGGCGTAATGGACATACCCTCCTGACGTCCGATTTGCAGGCTGGAGCAGCCGGGAACCGCTGCCCAGCCCCCGCCCGCCCGGCGGTTCCATTTGAGTCGGCATGGCACCTTCTCCCGACAAGTCAGATAAAATGGTCTGCAGTTCCGTTTAAACCTTTCCCGCGGCACAACTGTCTTAATACAGGAACACACACTATGGCCAGTTCCCAGCTGTTGATGGAGAAAGCAGGCTATCTGGAAGAAGACGCGAATGAGCTGATTGCCCAGGCCAGGTCCGGGAATCATGCTGCCTTCGAGATGATCTATCGTATGCATCTCAGCCGTGTCTATGCCATTTGCCTGCGCATCCTTGCGGACCGCGCCCGCGCCGAGGAGACGACCCAGCAGATTTTCGTGCGCGCATGGATCAAGTTGAACAGCTTCCGCGGAGAGAGCAGTTTCGCTTCCTGGCTCTATCGACTTTCTGTGAACGTGATTCTGGGGGAACTGAAATCGTCTGGCAGAAGGGGAGAACGGTTCGCGGCCGGGGAAGATTCGCAACCGGCTTCCGCGCACGGTGCCGAGCCCGCCCGCAATCTGCGCATGGATCTCGAGAGGGCCATCGCATCCCTTCCGCGCCAGGCGCGCGCCGTCTTTGTCCTGCATGACATCGAGGGATTCAAGCATGGGGAGATTGCCGAGGCCATGGGGCTGGCGACGGGAACCTGCAAAGCCCAGCTTTCCCGCGCGCGGAAGCTTCTAAGGGAGGCGCTCGAACGATGAAATGCCAGACTTTCGTAAACATGATGGACGATCTGATGGACGCGACGCTTCCGCCGGCTGACCACCGACGGATGGCAGAGCACCTGAAGCAGTGCAGAGACTGCCGGGAAAAAATCAGGTCGTTGCGGGCCCTGGCGTTCGAGTCAGCCTCCCTTCCCAGGAGCGTGATGCCCGAAAACGACCTGTGGCCCGGAATCATAAAGCGAATCATCGTCGCCGGACCTCCGGAAAGAATCCCCGGCCCGCAGCCTGTCCATAAAGCGGGGAGCGGATGGAATCTGAACGTGCTCTTCCACCGATGGGGATGGAGGCTGCCCGCGGTGGCCGTTGCCGGGATCGTGCTCATTCTTGCCGCCACGCGCCTGGGTACCCGCACGCACATATCTCCCCCGAAGCGGCCGGCCGTGGCCACCGTCCCCGGCCCGATGAAGCAAGACACGAAGGCTTCCGGGATGGAGAGCCTGCGCCAGCCGGCTCCGCCACCGAATCTCTCAAATCCGGGAGCGGAGACAAACTCGGCTGCGGGTGCAAAAATTCAGGGGAACGCTGCCCAGTCATGCCGGTGCGGGCCGAGTGCGGGAGTGCTGGCGGTCATCGATGAGGGCTGGATAGTGGACGAGAGCCTGACCCCCGTGCGCAGGAGAGAAATCAGATCGGAGCGTCTGTACAATCTTGCCGTGGAGAACGGGGACGATTTCTTCCTGCACAAGGCTTCCCTCGAGGCTCGAAACATGCTGCTGCGCGAGCACGATTACCTGGTCACCCGCTATCGCAGAAGGCTGGAGCAGCACCCGGGCGACCCGGACGCGATCTATCTGTATGCCTACAGCCTGATTGGCAAAAACACGCCGGAAACGATCCGGCTCATGCGGCAGCTTATAGCGGACAATCCGGACGCGCCGTGGGCCAACCTGGCTCTCGCTGAAGTCTACCGGCACTTCGACTATCCTGATAAGGATAAAGTCCAAACATATTTGAAGGCGTTCATGAAGCTGTGCCCGGACAGCCCGGAGCCGATCCGGTTCCTGATATCCATTGGCGATCCTGAGTTCGCCGCAGACACGCTCAGGCGCATGCGCGCGATTCTGGCGACCCGAACGGACACTCCGTCGTTGCTATTGTATCAGGAACTCTGGCCAATGGAGATGATCAGGCAGGCCCCCGGGGAGGATCCGGCGGCGGTTGATATGAGGATAGGCGAAGACTTGAAACGTCTCCGCGGCCTCGAGGCCGGCCGCTCCGTCGATCTCAGATTGCTGGTGCGCGTTGGCTATCAAATGATCGGGGACGCGGAAACTGCCCGATCCATGCTTGCCAGGGATACAAGTTACGACGGGCGGTGGGCGTACGTGATCCAGGAAATGACGCGGGACTGGCCCGCCAAGAATCCCGCTCCCAAAGCGGAAGCTCCGGCGGCCGCGAAGGCGGCGTATTGGGAGAGCCGCCTGCGCATGAGCGACTCGTGGATCCAGCGGCTGCCGGAGGATCCATTCGTCTGGATCGACCGGATGCAGACATTGCTGGAGCTGAAAAACCATCCCGACAGCGAGTTCATCGCGGCCGGAGAGAAAGTTCTCGAGCTCGAGCGTCAGGGCGCGGAATCGCCTGCACGGCCGGGCTGGGCGAACTGGGGATCGAACATACTGAGGGTTGCCTCCCTGTATGCGGGGCGCGGGGTCCGGCTGGATCGTGTTCCAGCCTTAATAAAGGAGGGGATTGCCGCTGCCGAGAAATACGACCGGGAGACGACGACCGACCTGATCCCCGCAGAACTATCCGACGCCAGGCAGCGATTCCGGCGCTGGCAGGAAGCGGATGATGCCTGGCAGGCGCTTGCCGAAGCGTACATCCGGCTCGGGAGGCCGGCTCGAGCGCGTGAGGCAATAGCCAGAATCGAGGCCGGACTGAGCGAATGCAGAAAACAGGTGGCCCAACTGCCCGCAATCATAAAGCGAAATGGCAAGAGGGCAATGGATCCGCTCCCATCCATGATTTCCGAACTGGCGGCCCACGAAGCTCGTTATCGCGAAACGCTTGCCCAGGTCATTAAGGCCGAGAGGAGATAGCCCCCCCCCGATGCCAGAGACCATTTCGAAGATTAAGCAATGCAAAAAGGGGTCATTCCTGATTTCCTCCTGATACACCGACTTGCCGCAGAAAGGAATGTTTTTGGGGGGAGCCGTGCCCGTGGGCCGAGGACGTCGAACGCGGCCCGTGATCTCAGAATTCCCAGGCTGAGCGCCGTCTGGCAGCCGGCGCCCACGGGAGGCTGTTGCGAAAGCTACGGAGAGCAAGAAGGGGACAGGGTTTCGAAGATGGCTCCTGGTTTCTTAGAGTGTTCGAGTCTTTGAGTCTTGGAGGCTGCCTGGCCGCTTGACCGCTAGCACGCCATGACTGAAAGAGCACAGTTAACGAGTCGCATAAATTCAAAGGGAGATGCGATGAACCGATTCATTTTGACTTTTTGCCTTGCCGTTGGATTCGGCCTTTCGGCCTCAGAGCAGGTTGCCACCAATTTCAGCGGGACCTGGATTCGCGACCAGGCTAAGAGCGATCCGATGGGAACTCTGGTTGGGGGGAGCGTTCAAACCATAGACGCGAGCCTGACTGTCAAACAAGACGCAAACCGGCTGCAGGTAGAGACCAGATGGAGTCATAAGCCTGCAACGCAGACCAACTACCTCCTGGACGGCTCCGAAAACGCCCTTCAGGGTGCGCCTGACGGTCTTTTCTACCGGGCGAAGTGGGCAGCGAACAAGCTTGTCATCGAGCAGTACGGAAGCGTCAGTTCTCCCTTTGGCACGACTGAAGTGAATACGAAGGAAGAGTGGTCACTTTCCGAAAATGGGAAGATCCTGACGGTCGCCACCGTCAGCCGCGGTTTCGGCGGCGAGATGGAGACACGGAAGCAGATTTACAACCGGCAGATGCCATAAGTCGATCCTACTGTTTCCCATGGTGTTTTTGCGTTTTCTGCTTTTTTTTTGCAGGAAATTTGATTTATCAGGAACGAAGGCGGCATATAATAACCCACCAATGTTACACAAAGGCTCGCTGCATTCAGACGGTGAACAATCCGCTCGCCTTGATCCAGTGGAGTTGTTCTTCCTCTGCGCCGCTGACAGGGAAGACGCCGCCGCCTGGAGCGAATTCCTGCGGCGATACACTTGGAAGATCAAATATTTCATCCGCGGCACCCTTCACAAGACCGTCTGCACTTTTTCCGATCCTGACGGCGCGACGGTGCCCGGCGGCATTCAAGAGAGCGATTTTCTTCAAAATACGATCCTGCGCCTGGTGGAAAAAGACTGTGCGGTCATGAAACGGTTCTCGGGTACCAGCGAGGATGAACTGTTGGCATACCTGGCCGTGATTGCGCGTTCCGTTGTAATGGACACTCTGAGGCGGCACAGGGTTTTCAAGAGCGCGGCCGCTGGCGCGTCGATGAGGAATGGCGTTGCCAAAGCGGCCAATCCGGACCCAGACCGCATAGCAGTCGATTCCAAGTCGGAACGCGAGATCCTCGGGCGTGAACTCACGTCCTTAACCCAGCGCAGTATGAGGAGCCTTTCGGGCCCCGCCCTGGCAAGGGATCAACTCGTTTTTCAGCTCTATTTCTCCCATGGTCTATCTTTCAGACAGATCGCCGAATGCAAAGGAATCAACCTGAGCAAGGCGGGCGTAGAAAAGCTGCTCAATCGGCTTGTGGACCGGGTTCGGACCCTGGCATCTGCCGCCAAACCAGAGGCAAGTCACGATGAGAAACGGTAGACTCGCTCAGCACTGCCTGACGGACGAAGAAATCTCTTCCTACATTGCCCGGGCGGGCAGAGAGAGCAAGAACATCGTCCTGGAGGCGCACCTGGCGAAGTGCGCGCACTGCCGGGAGGCGTTGGAGGACGTGCTCCGGATGTTGCATCCCGAGCCCGAGCACGCGGCCGCGGACGGCGCAGCGCCCTCCGAGGCCGAGCTGGGGAAGATGCTCGCCCTGGTGCGCCAGGTTTCCAGGAGAGAACAGTCTGCCGCCGATCGCAAGCGGCGGTGGCCGCTCTGGTCTCTTGCGGCCGCCGCGGCGGTGGCCCTGATCGCGGTCGGCCTCTGGGGTTTCCGATACATCTCGGTCACCAGACGATCCGAGGTCTTTTACGCCCAGGCAAAGACGATATTGGAGCAGGACTATACGGGGAAGAGCCCCAGCAACCTGCGCCTTGCCCTTCCTTTCACCCCTGCCACATCAACCCGCGCACCTGCAGAACGCGATGCTCTCCGGCGCGCGGAAGGGCTCTTCTTTCAGGCGCTGGGTGCCGACGGCGGCATGGCGGAAGCCCGCCTGGGAATCGCGTTTATCTACCTGACCGATTCAAAGTTCGAGGAAGCGCGCCGCGAGTTTCAATCGGTCCTGGATGCCAGGAGCGGCGATGCTCAGGCCTTGCTGGGGCGCGGAGTAGTCCAGTACGAGGAATCCGTGCGCGCCTCGGACGCGGTTCAGCGCGGCACCCTGCTGGCCGGGGCGATCGCCGATTTCGACTCCGTATTGGAGAAGATTCCCGGCTCGGCTGAAGCCCGCTACGACAAGTGCCGGGCGCTTTTTGAATCCGGCAGGCACAAGGAGGCCCTCAAGGAGATCGAAGCCTACCTCGTCCTTGACCCCGGATCCATCTGGGCGGAAGATCTGAAGCGCCTGAAAACCAGGATCCAGGCGACCAATTTCAGCGCGGTCGAAAAGGAGGTGAACCAGGCGGCGCGCGCGCGCGATCGCCCGGCCCTGGAGATTTTAGCTCAGGTGGCGCCCTACCAGATGCCGGCCGCAATCCGCGGGGCCATGCAGCGCAGCCTGGAGCCGGATTCCATGGAAGCAGCTCCGAACAGTCCCCATCCCGCGGATCAGCTCTGGGCAGCACGAGTGATGGAAGCTGCCTATAGCAGCGTTACTGGAGATCAGAGCTACAAACCACTGTTTGAGTTCTACAGCAGCCTTACGCAAGAGGAACGCGCACTCAAGTGGGATTTGGACTGCAGGCTTAAGGTTCTCGTGGAGCTACACAAGAGCGGGGATGTGGCTGCTGCAATGAGCGGGATCCCGGCTCTGGAAGAACGGTTCACAAGCCTTAACGATTCCTGGCAGCTCTTCAACGTCCATCACCTCCGCGGGAATTCCTTATACTTCGCCAGGGCTGATTACGGCGCTGCACTAACCGAATACGGCAAAATGCTCGAAATCGCCAAGCGTCTCGATTCCCCCGAAATGAGGGCCAAGGCGCTCGCTTCGCTGGCGATCGTCTATGGAGAGCAGAGGAAGTTCAACGATGTCCTGCGCTGCGCGGAAGAACTGAAAAAGCAGGCTATGACCTACAACCTGGATTACTGGAAAGCATATTCCTGCTTCGTGTCGGGGAGCCTGTTCCGGAGGCTGGGACAGCTGGACCGGAGCCTTCTGGAATACACCGCAGGCCTGGGTTTGGCGTTTCGGATACGCGATGAAGGGGTACTGATCGACATCCTCGAAAACACGGGCCTCGTAATGGACCGTCTGGGCCGACTTGGGGATGCCCGCAGCTGTTACCGCGAGGCCTACGATCAGCAGAACGCATTTCAGGAGGGCCAAACGGAAGAACCGGTGCCGGCGACGATTCTTCGCCAACTGAATCTGCTTTATAAACAGGGGGACCTCACCCTGCGCATGGGCGATCTGGGCGCCGCCGAAAAGCTCTTCAAGGAGAGCCTGGAGTCTGCACCCACGGGAATGCGTGAGCTCGCTGCCCGCAACCGCATCGGCCTGGCCGAGGTTTACCTGAGTCAGAGGCGGATGCGGGAGGCAGGGGAGATGCTGGCTGCCATCCCGTCATCCAACGAGTACCAAGAGATCAATTGGCAAGCAAGGTTTCTCAAGGGCAGGCTTCTCGAGGATAGCGGAGATCACGCGGCGGCACTGGCGTCTCTGCAGGAGGCAACGAGAGTCCTGGAGCAGTTGCGCCGGAACATCGATCCTGGGGAACTCAGGCGGTCGTTTCTCACCGAGCGATTTGACCCCTACCGGGCCATCGTTGCCATACTCCACCAAACGTACGACGATTCCCGCCAGGCGCTGGACTATGTGGATCGGGCGAAGTCGATGACGCTGAGGGAACGCCTCCGGCTGCAGACTCCAAATTCCGGTTCGATCCCATCGCCTCCGGCGAACAGACCTGGGAGTGAGAATCGAGCCTCCGCCATGGCGGTCCTCGAATATTTTTTTGTCCCGGACCGGTTGTTGATTTTCGTGGAATCTCAAGGGCGCCTGCACACTGTTTCCCAAGGGATCTCGATCAAAGATCTCGATGTTCAGGTGCGGGAGTATCTGGCGAGCGTCAACAAAGGCGATACGGCCGCCTTCGCGGCTCTTTCGCGCAGGCTTTTTGCCGAGCTGATCGCTCCGGTCCAGCAGGAACTGTTAAGCGGACTGACCGGAACTCTGGTAATTTTGCCCGATGGCCCTCTCCACCTTCTGCCTTTTGCGGGCTTGCAGGATGAGCAGGGGAGATTCCTGATCGAACGCGCGCCAATTGCGATCGCGCCGTCACGGAGCATACTCAATCACTGCGTCGCACTCGGCGAGAGCCGGAAATCCTCCGGCGACCCTCGCATCCTTTTGATCGACGGGTCGGCAAGCCTCCCGCATGCGGGCGACGAGCTGGCAAATCTTTCGAGGTTGTACGGCAGGAGCGCGAGAAGGCTGTCGCCCGACGACCTGCGCTCCGGCGCGCAAGCGGCCGCGGATGCGGCCATCATCCATTTTGCCGGTCATTCCATCACCCACGAGGGCAAGCCGGTATTGCTGCTCCAGACATCTCCCTCGGAGGTCTATCTGGATAGCACCGTGATCAGCGGCTGGAAGCTGCAGCAGGCTCGTCTGGTCTACCTCGCGGGATGCGACACCGGGACCGGTCCGCTGGCCGAAGGTGAAAGCCCCTGGGGATTAATCCCCGCATTTCTGCAGGCCGGGGCTCCGGCGGTCATTGCCAGCCTTTTACCCGTCGATGACGCATCCACGGGCATGCTCACTTCCCGTTTCCACGAACTGATGCGCCAGGGGGCAGCCAAGGCGGAGGCCCTGCAAAAGGCGCAGCTCGAGCTTCTCAAGTCTGCTCGGTCCAGGGGCACACTCGAGCCTCAGGCGTGGATTCCCTATATTCTTGTGGGCGATCCTCGGTAGATCCATCTTCGGTTTTCCGCTTCAATCCGCGCCAAAAAAAATTTCGAGTAGGCAATTTTTGTTTTTCTGCGTTCTTGTGGGTAGGAGAACAGAATAGGAGGAGGCATTCAAATGGGCGCCCAGGTTGCGTCAACAACCGGGGCGCCTTGAACACCTTTATCTCGGATCGCGAGACTATGCAAAGTGTCAACACATCTTATCCCACGCATTTCCTGCTTTCAACTTTCAACCGGAGTCACTTCAGCGAGGAGCCGACAATGAAATGTCCCAAAATAATGCTGACTTCAGTGTTTATAGCGTCTTTGTTTCTCATCCTGGTTCCCAGCGCCGCGCTGGGCCAGAGCGACCCCCCTCCAAAGTGCTGCAATCAGGATCCTCCGCCACCTGGCACCAACTCCATGGTGGGAGGCGGGGTTTCCAGCCAGGTAGCGATGTCCGACAGCGTGCTGCAGACGATGGGTATCAGCCGCTGCCAGTTTCTGGACAACCTGGTTTCCGCGCTCTTCCCCGGCAAGGATGTCACGCTGATCTATTCGGTCACTACCACCGTAAGTGTGCCCAACACCACGTCTTCGGACACAACAACGCCGACATTGGTAACGGTCACCTACCAGTATCGGATGCTGCGATCACAGATGCAGCCCGAGGCGATCAATGCTCTTGATCAGTTTGTGATCACGGATGGAGTAATCTCGATCGGAATTAAGTTCACTCCGGCCATTACTTCCGCACTTCTTCAGTAAGGCGGCTGGCCGCTCCCCGGAAAACAAACGAGAGGAAGGAGGGTCATATGGAGCTGCTTGAAAGGACAAATTGTGTGGACCTGCTCTTAGACCTTGTCTTTTACGAGATGCACAGCAAGCGCCTGAGTCCTGAAATGGCGTACCTCCTCGAAGGACATCTGGAAAGCTGTTCAAGCTGCCGGGAACGGATTCTCACTTTTCGGCGGATCCTGGGGGAGCAGAGGATTCAGAGAAACTTCGGGTAGGCAGGCATGGGGCTCGAACGCAGGCAGCAGGGGCTTTTGAAAGCCGGTCAGGGACCACTTTCAGCTGACCGGATGATCGCCCAGGCTGCCGCCGAAATTTCGAGTAGGCGATCGCCTGCTTTCCTGCGTACTTGTATCAAGACTTGGCGGTGTGTCCCGGCCGCCGTCTTCCAGGCGTAGCCACGGATCGGCTGACCTGTGGAATCGAAAGGGCCGACGTGCTGCATTCCCGGCAGCGTCGGCTCATGGTTGTGATTGAAAGCCCTTTCTATCATGGATGTGACCTTTATGCTGAAACAACACCATCGAGAAGGAGATTTGGCCCGAACAGCGAGGAGGGAAGCGATGAAGAGCTGGGGGCAGGGCGCGGAAGCTGACATCGGGGGGCGAGGATTTGTGCGGTTTATTGTCCCTGGAGCCACCGTTTCCTATCGAAGCGGCGGTTTCTGGCAACGCAGAATGGACACCCCGTCGGAACAGAGATTTCCAGCGGTCAATATCAGCAAGGGGGGAATAGGATTCCTGACCGACACCCCTCCGAAATCGATTCGAGTCTCGCTCCTCCTAAGGTATTCGGAAAAAGATGAGCCCATCCAACTGGAGGGCAAGGTTGTCTATGCCGTGGCGCGGGGACCCGCACTCAGCTACCGGTATCGAGTCGGCGTCGAGTTCAACCCTTTTTCGGCGAAAAAAGGGGACAATTCCCTGGAATCACTGCGTATGCTCGACAGGTTGGAGAAGACCTACGGCCATGGCCCCGCCCCGGGATCACGTCCGGGGACCGACGAGGGATCGCCCCCGGGGCTCTGAAGGCCGGCTGGTCGCCTGCAACAGTGGAAAGGATTCTCCCGATGGCGGCCGCCAGAGCATTCAATCACGGGTCCTTTCATTTGCGGCTCGCGCAATCTGTGGAAGCCGGGATTTCAGCTTCGGACGAACATCCGCAGGCATCTTTGTCTATCTGCGGCCTTGCACGCCTCACTTGTCGCGGACCGGATCCAAGCTCAACCGTTTCGTTTCGGCGTTGAATGCGGCCAAATCGTGTTCCAGCACCTGCTGCAGCTTGTCCGTCAGCACCTTGAGTTCCGCCGACAGGTCGGCGAAGACGGGTTGGGCATTGCCAATCGGCTTGCCGTCCCCGTGGTTGACCATGGACAACAGGGACGCAAGTCGATTGTTCAATTTGATGGGAAAGTTCAGCGGATCCTGGCCGCTTTGATTCCTCACCTGATAGATCTCCTCCTCCACCGCGCTCAGATTCTTGATGAGCGGGTCGCCCGCCGCCTTAAGCTTTGCGTCGGATGCTGGTTTCGAAAGCCGATCAACAACCTGGCTCTTCACGCTGCGGATCTGGATGACCGCGTTATTAGCTTCACTCACCTTGTCGCGGATCCGGATCGCCAGGTCGAACTGTTCCTTGAGATCCGCGTCCGTGACGTCGGTGTAGAGCGGATGTCTCTTGACGAAAAGCGGCTGCATCTGCGTCTCGCCGTCGACC
This sequence comes from Terriglobia bacterium, assembly GCA_020072565.1. Lineage (NCBI taxonomy): Bacteria > Pseudomonadati > Acidobacteriota > Terriglobia > Terriglobia bacterium. The sequence goes on along the minus strand of JAIQGI010000028.1, from coordinate 65,001 downwards.
GTCATCCTCACCTGATATGTTCCGGGTGCGGCAGCCGGCCCGGTTACACTGCCGCCCCACAGAATCATGCCTGGGAATGACGTGGCGCTCGGATAACGCAGATCCCAGGACACGGTGTTCAGGCCGGCCGCCATGGACGCGCCTGACCCTCCGCTACCACGACTGCCACGGCCCCGGCCGCCGGCCGCAGCTCCAGGTCCTTCACCCGCACCGCGGCCGGCGCTGCCGGAAAAAGACCTGATCACCTGCCCCTTGCTGTCGAGGATATCGATCGTCAGGCTCTGGGCCGGCTGCCTCAGCAGGTAGATGATCGTCGCCCCGCCGGCCGATCGGATCGCATCGTCGGGCTTGAACAGATATGCGCCGGCCGATGCGACTGCCGGCGTGTACTGCCGCAACGGCGCGACGTGATCCAGAACATAGAAGCCGCGTCCGTGGGTCGATATTGCTATGTCGTTGGCCTCGACGGCGATGTCCGAGATCTGCGTGTCGGGCAGGTTCAGCGACAAAGTCAGCCAGGTGTCGCCGTCGTCGTATGAGATGTAGAAGCCATCCTGAGTTCCGGCGTAGAGCAGGCCTTTTCGTGTAGGATCCTCACGCACGGCGTGCACGTATTCGAGGGGTCCGATACCGTTGACGATCTTCGTCCAGGTCTTGCCGAAGTCGTGTGTCCGAAAGATGTACGGTGCCAGGTCCCCCAGCAGCGGCCGCTTGACCGCAACGTAGGCTGTGCCCGCGTCGAACGCCGATGCATCGATGATGCTGACCCGCCCAAAGTCAGGCATGCCTTTCGGTGTTACGTTTGCCCAGTTCTTGCCGCCGTCGCGAGTGACATGGATCAAACCGTCGTCCGAACCCGCCCAGACGACGTTGACATCCGTCTTTCCCGGACCAAGCGCGAACACAGTTGCGTACACCTCCGGGCTGTTCATGTCGTGTGTGATCGGACCACCCGAGTCGCCCATGGTCTTCGGATCGTGTCGCGTGAGGTCGCCGCTGATTTTCTCCCAGGTCTGCCCGCCCGTGGTGGTCTTCCACACGTGTTGCGTGGCGGAGTAGAGTATGTTTGAATCAACCGGCGAGAAGATGATCGGATAGGTCCATTGCACACGCTCGACCAGCGCACTGGACGGCGCGCCGCTGAACATGCGCGGATACACTCCAACCTCCCGGTTTTCGCCCGTCTTGCGGTTGATCCTGGTCATGAACGAGCCGTTGTTGCCGCCCGCAAAAAAGACGTCGGGATCTTTCGGATCGGGCGCAATATAACCCGGCTCGGCGCCCCCCGCGCCGTACGTGGCCGGAGCCCCGGAGCCGCGTCCACCACGCCCCCCTCCGGCGCCGCCGCGTCCGCCGCCCCCGCCAAGGCCCGTGTTGCTCGGCACACAGATCGTGCTGCTGTCCTGCTGCGCACCGCACACGTGGTATGGGACGTGCCTTGTGGTCACGACGTGGTAGAACTGTCCGGTGGGGAAATCCCGTGCGCTCCACTGCCCGCCGCCGGCATAGGTGACGGCACCGCCGCTGTCACTGGCGTGCATGATGTGGTTGGTGTCGTCAGGATCAATCCACAGATCGTGGGAATCGCCGCCGGCGAAGTTCAGCAATGTCTTCCCGCCATCGGTAGACTTGAACGTGCCGACGTTCTGGACGTAGACGATGTCGCGATTCTTCGGGTCTGCCGTCACATGAGTGTAGTAGAAAGCGCGCTGGCGGATGTTGCGGCCCTCGTTGACCGACTTCCACGTCGCACCGGCGTCGTCTGAGCTGAAGAGGCCGCCGTTAGCATTCTCGATGATGGCGTAGACGCGATTGGAATCGGCGCCGGAGACAGACACGCCGATCTTGCCGTCGACGCCCTGGGGCAAGCCCGGATTGCGGGTAATGTCCGTCCAGGTCTCGCCTCCGTCCGTCGACTTGTAGAGACCGCTGCCCGGACCCCCGCTCGACATCGTGTATTCCATGCGATAGGCTTCCCAGAGCGCTGCAAACATGACTTTCGGATTCCGCTGATCGATGGAGATGTCGACCGCCCCGGTCTTATTGTCTTTGAAGAGTGTGCGCCTCCAGGTCTTGCCGCCATCCGTGCTTTTGTAGACGCCGCGTTCTTCGCTGGGAATGCTGAGGCGGCCGAACGCCGCAACGAAGACGATGTCCGGGTTGAGCGGGTGGATGCGGATTTTGGAGATCACCCGGGCGTCGGGGAACGCCACGTGCGTCCACGTCTTGCCGGCGTCGGTCGACTTGTAGACGCCGTCGCCTTCCATGACATCGCCGCGGATGCACGACTCGCCCATGCCGATGAAGACAAGGTCGGGATTCGTGTCCGATACGGCCACGGCACCTACGGAGGAACTGTGGATCTGGCCGTCCGTCACCGGCGTCCAGTTTTCGCCGCCATCAATGGTTTTCCACAAACCGCCGCCTGTGGCGCCGAAGTAGCCTTCCTTGGGCCTCCCCTTCACCCCTGAGATGGCGATGGACCGTCCACCCCGCTCGGGGCCGATGCTGCGCCAGCGGAACGTGTTGAGAATCATGGGGTCGATGCCGCTGCCGGTCTGAGCCCTGCCGGCCTGCCGGGCTGCATGCAACCGGAGGCTCCAGGCGCCGGTAAGCGCGAGAGCCAGGAAAACAGCTGGGGCGATAACGCGATGGGACGAGCGCAGCATGGGTGTTCCTCCTCCGATGGTGAGTGGTTTGTCTTGCTTTATTGGGAGCAGACTACCATCGGGCGAGGAGAAAATCTCGCGGAAATATTTCAAGAAGCCGGAGATGGGACAGCGTCCAGGACTCAAAGGCTCAATTGCTCAAGCAGTAACAGCATAGATCCATCCCTTTGGGGACAGCGCTTCCCAACCGGGAGCACGCATGAGGCGCTGCCTGGACCTTCGAGCAAAACTTTTTTGTCATTTTCCAGCACCTGCTGTCGTTTATAGAGCATGGATCTTGGAGAGGATGCCCCGCCGAATCTGTTTCAGGCAAGCTTGGATGGGCGGTCCACTGCGCGCTCCACGTTGGAGGATGTTTTCCGGGAGCATTACGGCCGACTGGTCGGCATTCTCACACGCCTGGTCGGAGAGCGGGGCCAAGCCGAGGATTTAGTAGCCGAGGCTTTTTGGAGGTTATCTTCGCGCCCCGCCCTGTTCAGGCCCGAGACCAATCTTGCGGGCTGGCTCTATCGCACGGCTGTGAATCTCGGTCTGGACATGATGCGCGCCGATTCCCGGCGAAAGCGCAAGGAGCAGATGGCCGGTGAGACCGCGTTCGCGCACCTGCACGGCGCGGAGGCGCTCGGCGCGATCCTGCGCGAGGAGAAGAAAAAACAGGTGCGCACGGTCCTTGCCATCCTCAAGCCGGCGCAGGCGCAACTGCTGCTCCTGCGCAACACCGGACTCTCTTATCGAGAGCTGTCTGACTTGCTGAAGCTCAAGCGTGGCTCCATCGGCACACTCCTGGCAAGGGCTGAAGCCGAATTCGAAAAGAGATACTGCGCATTATACGGAGGCGAACCATGACCGCATGCCTGACCGATGGAGATCTGCGCGCCTGTCTGGACGGCGAACTGCCGCCGGGCGCGGCGCGCACCGCGTCGCAGCACCTGCTCTCCTGCGAGCGCTGCCGAAACCATATCGAACTGGTGCGCGCCAGGGCCGTAAACACCGCTGCTTTGATGGATTGTCTGGAGCCTGCTATGGCCGAATTTCAACAGGGTGACGCGGCGGCTCTCGCTCGCATCCATTCCCGGGCTCCGATGCGGCGTGGCGGCTGGCCTATGCGCTGGGCAGCGCTCGGCGCCGCGGGAATGGTGGCTCTGCTGTTGCTGGTGGTCACTCCGAACCGTCGACACCCGGCTTCTTCTGAGCCGGCAGTCGGGCAGCAGCCTGTTGCACAGGCTTCAGGAGCGGGTGTGGGAAACCCTTTACAGGCCGCGTCGCCTGTTCCGCAAGCGACGTCGTCCCTGACACCGGCCAAGTCAGCAGCACCGGGCAAAGTGGACTACTACCTGGCGCTGGACAACGGCGAGCCCATTCAAATGGGTTTCGTAGTGCGAATGAACCTGCCCGCGTCGGTGCTGTCTCCCTGGGAGCCTGTGCGGGACCCCGGAGAAATCCAGGCCGATGTCATCATCGATGAAGGTGGCCGGGCCCGTGCCATTCGCTTCCTGAAATAGATAATTCAACCCGGGAGCATTGTTTTTATTGAAAGGAACAGTCATGAAAAATGCACTGCTGACCATAGGAATGATCGCGATTGCGGCATCCTGCGTATTCGCGCAGGGAAATGACCCGGCCAAAATCAAGGCAAAGATTGCCACGGAGGCAGCTCAGATCAAGGCCAAGGCTGAAATCCAGATAAAGAGCAAGGTCGCTGATGACATAATCAACGCACAGATTGAGGTGATCAAGGCAAAGGTTCTTGAAGCTACCCTGAACAAAGTCAAGGCTGACCTCTTGATCCAGAGCAAGGTCGCGCAGCTCGGACTGATGGGCGCGGTAGTCAAAAACGCCCCTTACTCGGCGGAAGCCATAACCGAAACGAAACAAATCCTGGCTGACGGAACGCAGATCCGGCAAAGCCGTAGCTACAAGATGTATCGTGACAGCCAGGGCCGGCTGCGGCGTGAAAGCGAGTCCGGAACCGAGGATTGGATCGTTGATCCGGTAGCAAATGTGTGCTGGGTGCTCGACGTGCGGAACCAAGTGGCCCGCACCGTGCCGCTGGCCCTGTCGGTCGGCGAAGCCGGGGAGCGCGCCTTCGTTAAGATGCAGGGAGCCAGGGATCAACAGCTTGTCACACTTTCTGAGAAGCCGGAATCCAAAGAGCTTAACGTCGCCAGGCAGGAGCTGGGCAAGCAGATCATCGAAGGGATTGTGGCTGAGGGTAAGCGAATCACGGAGACAATCCCGATCGCCGCCATCGGCAACGACCGGCCCATCGAGATCGTCACCGAGCACTGGTACTCGCCGGAACTCCAACTGCAGGTGATGTCGCGGAAATACGATCCGCGGACCGGTGAAACCATTTTTCGCCTTGCCGGCATTCGCCGCGATGAGCCGGCGCCGGACCTTTTCCAGGTACCCGCAGGTTATCGGATCATTTCCAGCAAGTAGGGAGAGCCTGCCCTGTTTGCGAATACTACTCTCTGCATCGAAAATAGTGCCAGAACGCCAAAAACCTCGGAATCGGGATCGCTTTCGCAGTCGCAATCGATCTTCACAGTCTGAAAAGACCGATTGCGACCGCGACTGCGATTGCGACCCCGATCCCGATCCCGACATCGACGACTCCCGACCGTACAGGCAAGACATTTTCATGCATCGCAGGGTGCGCCCCGGCGCATGAGAGGCTGCATCATGGTTGTTGGCGAATTGCCTGCCAGGTGGGCTGGCAATTGGGATAGAATGAGGTCCTCCCGGATCTGGGGGGCATTCGGCCGACTATCGACCCTTCGATTTTAGCTTCCCAAAGAAAAGCGGCCGATTCTTACACGCATGCTCGGATGGTTGTTTTCGTTTCAGGAGGGCTAAGATGGCAAAGATGTTGATGATCTACCCTGATCGGTGCACCGGGTGCCATAACTGTGAGCTGGCATGTTCCTTTTTTCACGATGGGGAGTTCCGGCTTCCTGCTTCCCGAATTCATGTCCATTCCTGGGAAATGGAAGGGATCTCTGTGCCGACCACATGCGAGCAATGCGAGGATGCGCCCTGTGTGACCGTTTGTCCTACGAGTGCGATGCACAACGATCCTGCCCGGTACCGTATAGCTTGGGATGAAGCCCGGTGTATCGGCTGCCGCATGTGCACGCTGGCCTGTCCATTTGGGGCAGTTGTCTATGAAACTTCCCGTCGCCGCATCCTGAAGTGTGATTTGTGTGATGGTACACCTGAATGCGTCACTTTCTGCCCTGTAAATGCGCTCGAGTATCTGAATGAAACGGATGCCGCCAGGGCACGGCAGAAGGTTGTGGCAAGAGAGCTCAAGAACACATTTGTGGAGGCGAAATAACATGTACGGGTGGATAGGGAGTATCCTGAGAATCAACCTCACGACAGGCAGTATCGGCAAGGAGACCCTGGACCCGGCAGTAGCTCGCCGGTTCATAGGCGGCCGCGGCCTGGGCACCTGCATCATGTCTCAGGAGGTGAGTCCTGTTATCGATCCTCTCAGTCCTGCCAACAAACTCATTTTTGCGGCCGGGCCTCTCTCCGGGACCAACGCGCCATCGTCATCGCACTGGAACATTGTCACCAAGGGACCCCTGACAGGCACGATCGCAGCTTCCAGTTCGGGCGGGATGTTTGGCGCGATGCTCAAATACGCCGGTTACGATGCAGTTATTGTCGAAGGCAGGGCGGAAAAGCCGGTGTACATCTGGATCCACGACGACCAGGTGGAAATCCGCGATGCCTCCCCGGTGTGGGGGAAGACCACTCCTGAGACGACCGACAAAATCCGCGCGCTCACGGATGAAGAGGCCAGCGTATCTTGCATCGGCCCTGCGGGAGAACACCTGACACTGTTGGCCAATATCATGAACGAGTGCAACCGTGCCGCCGGCCGGTCTGGAGTGGGTGCAGTGATGGGTTCCAAGAAACTTAAGGCCGTCGCCGTGCGGGGGACCGGCGCGGTCCGCGTGCCGGATCCCAAGGCGTTTCGCGGCGTGACGGTGAAGGCCATAGACAAGCTCAAGGCTCATCCCGTCGGAGGGGCGGGACTGCGCCTGTACGGCACAGATGTTCTCATCAACATCCTCAATGAAAATGGCGGCCTTCCGACCAGGAACTTCCGCGAATCCGCTTTTGCGACCGCCGACAGGGTCGGGGGCGAATCATTGGCCAAAGAGCTGCTTATCCGCCCGCGCGGATGTTTTTCCTGCACCATCAGTTGCGGTCGTGCCACCAGGGTTACGAATCCCGAGTTCGCAGGGCAGGGGGAGGGGCCGGAGTATGAAACCGCCTGGGCATTGGGACCCGATTGCGGTGTAGACGACCTCGACGCCATCACCAAGGCCAACTACCTTTGCAACGAATACGGCATCGATACCATCAGCCTGGGCGCGACGGTGGCTTGTGCCATGGATCTCTTTGAACACGGCATTATCACCAGCGCAGACACAGACGGCATTGCTTTAAATTTCGGCAATGCCAAGGGCATGGTCGAGATGGTGCGCAAGACGGCCGTGGGCGAAGGTTTTGGCAAAAAGCTCGGGCTGGGAAGCTACCGGCTCGCAGAAAGCTATGGTCATCCGGAGTACTCCATGAGTGTCAAAAAACAGGAGATGCCGGCCTACGACCCGCGCGCGGTCCAGGGCATGGGGCTCAGCTACGCAACCAGCAACCGCGGCGGCTGCCATGTGCGCGGCTATATGACGGCCGTGGAAATCCTGGGGAATCCGGTGAAGCTCGACAACCTCGCCACAGAAGGCAAAGCGCAATGGGATATCATCTTCCAGAATCTCACCGCTGCCATCGATTCTTCCGGCATGTGCCTGTTTACCACGTTTGGCCTGGGCGGTGATGACCTGGCAGAACTTGTGAGCGCGGCGACCGGCTCGCTGTACACGACTGAAGAGTTCCTCCAGGCAGGCGAGCGCATCTGGAATCTCGAGCGTCTTTACAATCTGAAGGCCGGTTTTACCGCCAAAGATGACACGCTCCCGGCAAGAATGTTGAATGATCCCATTCCCGGCGGGCCGACCAAGGGATACGTAAACCGCCTTGATAAGATGTTGCCGGAATATTACACACTTCGGGGTTGGGACCCTGCCGGAGTACCCACTCAACAAAAGCTGGAGGCATTAGGGCTCAGGGTGTAACAGAGGCTGTTTCCACTATTTTGATGAAAAGCAAACGATCATCGCAGAAAGTGCGGTGGAATGCAGAGAGCTCGGGATTGAGGCCATCTGAGCCCTGCGTCCTCTGCTACCCTCCGCACCCCCCGAGTTGAGCTTTTGAGAGTCGAGGTAGGGAGACGATCTTGCGATATCTGATCATCGGCGGCGGGCCCGCCGGACTTAGTGCGGCGGCCACTCTACGACGCATAGAGGAAAAGAGCCGGGTGACAATTCTGGCCAAAGAGAAATTTCCACCCTATGCCAGGATTGCGCTTCCTTATCTCCTCACCGGGGCGGTGGAGGAGAAACGGATGTTTCTGCGTGTGCCCGCGGGAGTGGAGATGGCTCTGGGCGAGGAAGCGGCTGAGGTGAATCCTGAGAAGCTGGAAGTGAGGACCACCTCGGGAAAGAAACTCTGCTACGACAGACTGCTCATCGCCGCGGGTGCCGCGCCACTCCGGCCAGAAGTTGACGGCAGCCGGCTGCCTTTCGTTTTCACGATTCGGGATATTCCGGATGTGCGGGGAGTCCAGGAACTGCTGAAGGTGAGAAAGACCGGACATGCCGTAGTTGCGGGCGCAGGCCCCGTGGGACTGGAACTCAGCGATGCGCTCTGCAAGCTGGGGTTCAGGATAACCCTCGTGATCAGCTCGGACCGCGTGTTTTCCACGATGCTGGATGAGCCGTCCTCAGCATTGGTGGAGAAAAAGCTCGCGGAAAGAGGCGTGGAAATCCACAAGCGTACGGACATCGTGAGCATCTGCCCGTCCGGTGAAGTCTTCCTGAGTTCCGGGGAGAGAAGATTGTGTGATGCGATCATCTTCGGCAAAGGGGTCACTCCCACTTTGAACTTCCTGACCGGGAGCGGCATCAATATCCGCCATGGTGTTCCGGTGGATGAGCACATGGAAACCAATATCCCGGGCATCTATGCTGCGGGTGATGTGGCCGAGACCAGGGATATCGTATACGGGGAATCCCGGGTCAACGCGCTCTGGCCCCTGGCTTTTGAACAAGGGATGGTGGCGGCATACAACATGGCCTCCCGGCCACTTGCCTATGAAGGCAGCTATTCCCGTAACGTTCTGCGGGTGTTCGATACTTCCATTTGCACGGCCGGCATGGCAAGGGCCGAGGCACCGGAGGTGCGCAGTGAAGGAGGCCCGGGCTTTCATCACAAGATTGTGCTGGATCACGGAATTCTCAAAGGATTCATCTTTGTGGGCGAAGTCAGGAACGAGGGACTCTATAACAGCCTGCTCCGCCGGAAGGTTGACGTCACTCATTGCGCCGGGTCCCTCCTGCATGGGAGTTATGATTATTCCCAGGCTATGAGGAAGTGCACGAGATCCTAGGGAAACACAGCTATGCTGACCGTGTCCGAACTGGACCACTACAGCCGCCAAATTCCCGTGCTGGGCGAGGAGGGACAGGAAAGGCTCCGAAAGGCCTCGATTTTTGTTGCCGGCGCCGGCGGTTTGAGCGCAGCCATATGCGGCTACCTTGCAGCGGCCGGGGTCGGTTGTATCCGCATCGCGGATCCCGACAGTGTAGATATCAGCAACCTGAATCGGCAAATATTCTACCGTGGCTGTGACGTAGGGAAAACCAAGGCCACGGTTCTGCAGGAACGCCTCATTTCGCTGAATCCCCATATACAGGTGCATGCCCTTATCACCAAACTGGACGATGCCAATGCGGAGCAGTTAGTGGGCGATGCTTCGTTATTGCTGGATGCCTTGGACAATTTCCCGAGCCGGCACGTCTTGAACAGGGTTGCGCTGCGCCTGGGCATTCCTCTGGTTCATGGTGCGGTGCGGGAGTTCTACGGACAGGTAACTACCATCGTCCCATACCAGACCCCATGTCTGTCATGCATTTGGGGCGACTATCCTTCGGCAGCGGCCACTCCCATTCTCGGCGCTACTTGCGGCGTGATCGGCTCCGTTCAGGCAACGGAAGCCGTCAAGGTCCTGACAGGGAAAGGGGAGAATCTTTTCAATCGCCTGTTTGTCTGGGACGGTCTGCGGATCGAAGTGGATATTTTTCAGCTGGAGAGGAATCCGGCCTGTCCGGACTGCGGGAGCAGGCGCCATGAACGTGACCGTGAGAACGTTCGCTGACTTCCGCGAGCTTCTGGGGAAGGAGCTGGTGATTTCCCTGCCGGACGGGCAGACTGTGCGCGAGTTGTTGCAGGTCCTGGGAAAGCGGCACGCGGCGTTCTTGCCCGGGATTCTGGAAGACGACGGGCAGCTGAGACCTTACGTCAACATCCTGGAAAACGGCAGGAATGTCAGATTTCTCGACGATCTCGAAACCAGACTGGCGGAGGGGGATATCATTGCCATTTTCCCTCCGGTTGCGGGCGGGTAGACAACTCAGTTCGAATTTGTTGGCCCCTGTTCTTTCCGAACTCGTGTCGGGCGCGCTTTCGGGTGACGCATGAATTGCTGAAACCAGCCGGCCGGCATGGGAGGGGACTGCCATCTCCCTTTCAATCCCGGCGTTTCTGCTCCTGGATCCAGGACTCTGCAAATATCGCCCCCCAGAGAAAGTTCAGGATGGGAAACCTCAACTTCTTTCCATTCGAGGCATCCGAGAGCAACTCTTCCAACACGCGCGCGGGAACGATCCTGGTCACAAAGCCGTTTCTGTTCAGCACAATGTCGCGCACTTTCTGATTGAAATCCCTGTCGGTCAGCCAACGGGCAAAAGGAGGCACAAATCCGCTCTTTTTTCTGTAGATGAACGTTTGCGGCATGTATTCTTCGAGGAGTTTCTTCAAGGGCCATTTAACAACGCCGTTGTGAACCTTGGCATTCCAGGGCAATTTCCCCTGTTCCACCAGAATGTCCTGCCATATGTAAGGGTATACAATCCTGAGACCCAGGCTCTGACCGGTCGATAACGCCTTTGCCGCCCACCTGCGGCTGTTCACATGGAGCAACTGCCTGACGGTTATTCTCGCATGATAGCCGAGCTTTGCTTGCCCTCCGTCGCAGTCGGCAAATACGCTCTCCATCACATCCCCCAGCGTTTCGTCCCATTCCCCGGGTGTTTCCAGGTTCAAATAGTTTACCGGCGCCAGGACCAGGAAGTAGTTCAGCGGCGTCAATTCATGAACATCCGAGATGGCCGCAACTCTCGCCAGTGCTCCCTCCCTGGATTCCCACTTCCAATGGGGTGAATGCCTGAGCAGCGCAGAGATCACCTTCTTGAGGGATCTCGGGAAACGGTGCTTAAGCGCATATTTCGTTTCATTTTGCAGGTCAGGAAATCCGAAACAATCATCACCGCCATTACACTCGACCACGATATCCTGGCCGGTCAGATGTTCCCTTATGTATTTCAAAACGAAGGCCGTCGGCAGACTCGAAAAATCAGAAAAGGGGTGATCCGTCAGGCGGACCACATCGTCCAGGATGTTCAGAGCATCGGATTTCTGCATTACTGCAACCTGCAGTGTGGTCCCGATGCGCTCGGCGATTGCTTTGGCGAATTGCAGCTCCGGATCCTCCGGTCCAAACGCGCAATAAAACGCCCGGAGGCGGTCATTGCTTGCCTGGCTCAAGTAGCAGCCGTATAAACTTGAGTCAATGCCCCCACTCAGCAACATGGCGGGCTGATTCTCTCCCAGAAATCTTGCGGACTTCCGAAGCGCATTCTTGACCGGGTCGAGATTCACCTCGGCGACTCCGGTAAGATCACCGTCATGTTCGAAGGCGAATTGAAACCTGAAAAAGGGAAGGGCCGCCTGCTGACCGGTGTTCACGTCATACTTGAGGTAGTGGGCCGGCGGCACCGCAGCGATGCTTTCGTTGATGGTAAGAGGTTCGGGGATCGCCCCGTACTTCAGCAGGGAGTAGATGCCCAGATAGCTTACATCGAAAGGAACGAGTGACAAAAGGAATCGCAAATCGGAGGAAAAGATGACGCCCGACTTCACCTTGTGATAATAGATCCTCCCCGACCCCGCCCTGTTGGAGACCAGATAGAGGAACTTGTCGGAATCCTTCTTGCATAGAACCGCCATCCGACAGTCGCTCTGGATGGCATTGAAAGCCTCGGTTTCCGATTTTGCAACGGTCTCGCAGAAGTCTTTTTCGAGGCGGAGCCGACGATACTTGCCGTCGGCAGCCGAGGTCACCAATATGTCCTCGCTTAACAGGATTACCTGATCTGCGGCCAGGCACGATGTCTGCTCGCTTCGAAAGGGCTCGTCATAAAACAGGTAGCCGTTGTCCCATGCCTGGATCCTTTTCTGCGAGGGACCCAATTTGTGTGCCAGGCGTCCTTCCATGTCCCTGTCGCAATGGCTGTAGATATATCCGCCGATCATTCCTGCCTCACTCCCTGAGTGTCTGAATTTCGCCCTCGCGAGGTACGCGTAAAAGCCCTGAAAAATGCGGACTCACTCCACCATCAGGCACAAGCTGCGATTGGGCCACGGGACCGAAACCTATTGTTAATCTGTTCATGATCGACAGATGGCGGGGCCAAATCAACAGGAATCAGATTCGATCCGGTGGGCGCTTAGCCCGGATTATTCGTGAATATGCGATCAAAAGAAATTTTCGACGCGGAAAGACGCTGACCATTCGGTTTTGGTCGGCGTGCAAAAGCTCCTGCCAGCGTTTATCCGAGTCCAATTTTGTTGCCTTTCACCGGCGTTTGGTTCTGCTTCACGAATAATTCGGGTCGGAGACGGCGAGAGGCCAAAGGTTCTGATGGGGCCGACGCCAGGCAGCCTGTAGGGGCTCTTACAGCGTTTGCGGTATCGCGCGCGGCCCGGGCAGCGGTGGATTCAGTGCTGACATGGAGGAGTGGTCGGGGCATCCAGATTTGAACTGGAGACCTCCTGCGCCCAAGGCAGGCGCGCTACCAGGCTGCGCTATGCCCCGACCTGAGGAGAAGTTTTCATTCTATCTCAGTTCAAGTCTTTGCGCCACCGGAGCTGAAGACGTCTCGCGGGACCCTCTTCCTGCTTGTGTTGCGTGGCTCACGGTGTTCACTGCAAAGGGAAAATGCGGACTCGGGCTTTGGGAACACAATCCGCTGAGTCGCTGGATCGGACCACGAAAGACACGGAACACGAGTGACCCTTTTCGTGCATCTCGTGGTGGCTTATTTGGCTGCGACTGTCATCTCATCGTCGCCCGAGCTTATCCAGGAGCGCCCTGGCCGCGTGCGCGCGGTGGCTGTGCAGATTCTTCTCCTCTTTGTCCAGCTCAGCGTAAGTTCTCCCCAGCTCGGGTACCCAAAAGACAGGATCGTAGCCGAAGCCTTGACTGCCCCGCGGCTCCGCCGTGATTTCACCACGGCACTCACCTTCCGTTTCGAGCAGAAGGACTCCCCATTGTGCCAGCGCCAGGGCGCAGACGAATCGGGCTGACCGCGATCCCGGAGTATGTTCCAGCTCCGCCAGAAGCTTGCGCACGCGATCCGCATCCGAGGCGCCGGGGCCCGCGTAGCGCGCGGAACCGACTCCAGGCCTGCCGCCGAGAGAAAAGACTTCGAGCCCCGAATCATCGGCAAGGACGGGAAGATCCGTGTCTCGAGAGTAACTGAGCGCTTTCAGGCGCGCGTTCTCAGCAAACGAGCCCCCGGTTTCCTCCACATCTGTCTTGATGGAAAGATCCGACAATCCGATGATCTCCCATCCCGCCGGCTCCATGAGAGCCCGGAACTCGCGGAGCTTCCCTGGGTTATGCGTGGCCAGGACGATGGTCGGAGTCAGGCTCTGATTTTTCACTCTTTTCATTCTGACTGCAGAAAAAAACTCTCGAGGCGAATTACCAAGGCTCGCCGCCTTGCGATCGGGGGAAAAACAAGGCGCAAACGGGCTTGAGCACTCCAGGGAATCTGCCGGAACTCCCTCGATACCTCCGGAGTCTTGAAAAAGACTCACGACCCGCAGAGGCGGCGGAGGTCGATGCCACGCGCCTCCAGGGCCGACCTTTGTGCCCGGATCAACCGCCCGATTCCCAGGGAACCCAGCGCGATCAAAGTCTGCAACTGATCTGCCGTAAACGGCTGTTTCTCGGCCGTCCCCTGGATTTCGACGAAGCGGCCGCTTCCGGTCATGACCAGGTTCATGTCCACGGCGGCGCTGGAATCCTCCTCGTAGTTCAGGTCCAGGCACGGGACCTCGTCGATCATGCCAACGCTGGTGGCGGCGATGAAATCCACAATAGGCGAGTATTCCAGCAGCTTCCGTTCCAGAAGTCTGTTGATCGCGATAGCGAGCGCCAGAAACCCGCCGGTGATGGATGCAGTGCGGGTTCCGCCGTCGGCCTGAATCACGTCGCAATCGACCAGCAGGCTGCGGGTCCCCAGGAGCGGAAGATTGACCACGCTGCGCAGCGAGCGGCCGATAAGGCGCTGAATCTCGACCGTGCGGCCCGACTGTTTGCCGCGCGCCGCCTCACGGGGTGAGCGCGTGTTGGTCGAGCGGGGAACCATCCCGTACTCCGCAGTCACCCAACCCTGGTTTGATTTATAGAGGAAGGGGGGCACCTTGTCTTCGATGCTGCAGGTGCATAATACCCTGGTGTCACCAAGGCTGATCAGCACCGACCCTTCGGCGTGCTTGGTATAATCCAGCTCGATCCGCACTTCCCGCATCGCGTCGGGGTTTCGCCCGTCAATTCTCATGTATTGTCCGCCTTACGTCTAATCGTCAAAGGCGTACATTCTATCATCTCCTGCGCGGACATCGACCATCCGAAAATGGGGCCACGGGGATTCAAGTCCCGCGGATCGTGGCCGCATCTCGCTGAATTTCTTTGCTATTTTTGACCCGAGACCTGTCGCAGGGGCGGAGATCGCCGATTGAATTCCCCCCCAGGTTCCCCTAATATTTGGTCATGCCTTATTATTCTTACAATTCGCCTTCGGTTTCCTTTGGTGGCCCCATAACCAAGAGCATCAGAACGCTGATTGCGATCAACGTCCTGGTATTTGTCCTGCAGTGGTTGACCCGGGCGGCGGGCAGCAGTTTTATCGAAGCATATTTCGGACTGATTCCCTGGCGCATTACCCACGAATTCATGATCTGGCAGTTCGTCAGCTACATGTTTCTCCATGACACGCACCAGTTGATGCACATCTTCATCAACATGCTCACCCTGTACATGTTCGGGAATGATCTGGAACGGGCATGGGGCTCGAAGCGCTTTCTCACCTATTATTTCGTTACGGGAATCGGTGCCGGTTTTTGCTCGTTTCTCTTGGGCGTTAACAGCCCCACCGCCACCATAGGGGCATCCGGCGCGATCTACGGCCTGCTGCTCGCGTATGGGCTGCTTTATCCGAACCGGCTCGTCTACCTCTACTTTCTTTTCCCCATAAAGGTCAAATGGTTCGTGCTCTTCATGGGCGGCCTTGCATTTCTGTTTTCGGTCACCGGAAGTGAACAGGGAGTGTCAAATATCGCGCACCTCGGCGGCATCCTGGTCGGCCTCGTGTTCCTCAAGGGAGGCGCGTGGATCCAGCGATTCCAGCTTTACCACGCCCATCGGAAACGGGAGGAACTGAAGCGACAATTCGAAGTTTACTATGGCGAGGTCAGGCGCAAGATCGACGACAAGAACAAAACCACTATTCATTGACGATTGACCGATGACGACTGAAATGATCGGGATCGATAGGGCAGGTCTCAACTGCTCCCGATCATGATCCCGGCCTTATGCGGGCGTTTTGCCTGCGCCGGCGATTTTCGTGCAGAATGGCCGAACGAAAACGGACGAATGACGATTGACGTTTGGTCCTGATGCCGTAAAAGGCCCGTCAATCGTCATTCTGATCTACTTCTCAGCGCGCCGGCGCAGGAAGGCCGGTTCGTCGAGGTCGTTTTTGATCGATGCCAGTCGATAATCGATCGATTTCTCCGAGGCCGCATGATGTTCGAGCGCGCGCGCGATCCCGTCGCCAGAGGAGCTCAGCGGGATGACGTTGGAAGTCCGCAGCGCCTCGCTTGCGGCTCTGACGTTGAATCCCGTGGCGATGACGGTGATCTTGATCCGATCCCCCATGGTCTCGTCATAGACCGCCCCGAATATCGTATCCTCGGCATTGGCGGCCTCCTCGATGATCTTGGCGGCGGCATCGACTTCCTGCAGCCGGAGGGAGTTGCGCGTCGCCGTTATGTTGATGAGAACGCCCTTGGCGCCCCGGATTGAGGTTTCCTCCAGGAGCGGACTGGCGATCGCGCGCTGAGCCGCTTCCACGGCGCGGTTCTCGCCTTCGGCGATGCCCGTCCCCATCAGTGCCATGCCCCTGCCGGCCATGACCGTGCGGACGTCTGCGAAGTCGACGTTGACCACGCCGGGCATGGTGATGATGTCGGAGATTCCCTGGACCGCCTGGCAGAGGACATCGTCGGCGTAGCGGAAGGAATCCTCAAGCAGAGCGTCGGCGCCCATCGCGTACAGGAGCCGCTCGTTCGGGATGGTGATCAGGGTGTCTACGACCTCTTTCAGCTCACTGATGCCCTGGTCCGCATGGGCCATCCGCTTCTTGCCTTCAAAGTTGAACGGCTTGGTGACCACGCCGACCGTGAGGGCGCTCAGCTCGGTCGCCAGGCTGGCGATGACGGGCGCTGCGCCGGTGCCGGTGCCGCCTCCCATGCCGCCGGTGATGAAAACCATGTCGGCGCCGTCGAGCACCTCGATGATGCGTTCGGTATCTTCGAGCGCAGCCTGGCGCCCGCGCTCAGGGATCGCGCCGCAGCCGAGGCCGCTGGTGAGCTTCGCTCCGATCTGGAGCTTGATGGGAGCGATCGAGTTACGCAGCGCCTGGAGGTCGGTGTTCGCGGCGATGAAATCCACCCCCTCGATTCTCGCCTGGATCATGCGGTTTACCGCGTTACCGCCGGCGCCGCCGATGCCGATCACCTTGATCTTGGCTGGGGGCTGCCTGTCCGTGTCAAAACTGAATTTTGGTGCCGTTTCGTCAAACCGCAGCTTCTCCACTTGCATCTTCTCTCCTTTGACTGGAAATGCTAACTGCCTACCCATGACAGGAATCTGCTTACAAACCAGGGTGTGGTGCTTGCCTTGCCGGGGTGAGTTCTGCGCTCCCCGCCGGCCGGGATCGCGAACATGGCGAGCCCTACGGCGGTAGCGAATACCGGGTGAACCAATTCTTCCGCCAATCCGGGGAGGTTGTGGGGCATGCCTTGCCGCACGGGCATTTCGAGAATCTTCTCCGCCAGCGGAATCATCCCGTCGAGCATGCTGCCCCCGCCTGTGAGCACGACACCGGACACAAGCTGGTCGCCGAATCCGGAATGTCCGATCCGGTCCTTGATAAGCTCCAGCACCTCGACGGCACGTGCTTGCAGGATAGCGCAGACGGTGCGGCGCGGGAGGTCGCGGATCGCGCGCGTGGCGAGCCCGGCAAACTCGATTACCTCGTCGTCGGCGATCTGTTCGACCAGAACGCAGCCGAACTCCTTTTTGATACGCTCGGCCTCCTCGATCGGAGTTCTCAGGCCCACAGCCAGGTCCCAGGTAAAATGCAGGCCTCCGACCGGCAGCACATAGCTGTAGCGGATGGCATCGCGGGTGATCAGCGCGATGTCGGTCGTGCCCGCGCCGATGTCGATCAGAGCCGTTCCCAACTCCTTTTCGTCGGGTGTCAGGACCGCCTGGGCGCTGGCGAGCTGCGGCAGGACGACCTTCCTGACGCGCATTTGCGCCTTGTTCACGGCATTGATCAGGTTCTGGGTCAGCGAGTTGTCGCACGTGACCACGTGGACATCCACATCCAGCCGCAGCCCGGTGAGTCCGACGGCATTGCGGATGTCGCCCCGGTTGTCCAGAAAGAATTCCTGCGGCAGCACGTGGATGACCTCGCGTTCGGGCGTAATGGGAACCGTCTGGGCTGCCCGGATGACCTGAGCGACATCGTCGGCGGTCACTTCATGATGCTTCCCGTTGATGGATACGGCGCCGTGGCAATTGAAGCTCTGAATGTGATCCCCGGAAACCCCGACTATGACCCAATCCACTGAGTGGGATGATTTCAGCTCCGCTTCCTGGGCGGCCCTGCGGATAGCGGAGGCCGCCTCCTCCAGGTTCACGACCACGCCCTTCTTCAAGCCGGCCGATTGCGCGTATCCAATGCCCAACACTTCCAGACAGTCGTCCTGCCGGACGCGGGCGATCAGGCAGCAGACCTTGTCGGTCCCGACATCCAAACCGCAGACAATTCGGTCTTTTTTGCTCACAGCCACGTCAAACTCCCTGGACCCGGTTAATTCCGGATCATCTTTGCCTTTGCGTCCCCCTGCTCATCTGCCGGGTGTTTCAGACGATATACGATCTGACTGTCGAAGCGCAGATCCACGGTCGCGACTTCCTTGCCCTGGGCTTTCAGATCCTGATAATCCGAAAGATTGGACATGAACATCTGGAAACGTTTGAAAAAGTCGCGGTCGCCCAGGAATACTTCCGCGGTATCGTCCACGAGCAGAACCTTTACGTTCGAGGGATCCGAGAGATCGATCTCGGAAATGGCGCGCGTGAAGTCAGGCGAGCCGGCCGCAAGTTCGGTCAGCACCTCGACACCGATGCGCACACGGGACGAGTTCTCCTCCTGGAGTACCTTATAGGCCTCGACATCGTCGCCCCGAAGGCCGCTGAAAACGGGGATGTCGAGCTTGCCATACGCGGGATCGTAGTGATCGAGCAGCACCCCCTCGCTGTCGAGTAACTGAAGCTCGCCGCCGATATCGGCGATCACCGAGGGAACACGCTCCCGCACGTAGATATTCAGGCCCGACGGCAGAATCCGGCGGATTTCCACACTGCGAATCCAGGGCTGCTGCTCCAGATGCGAGCGCAGGTGGTTCAAGTCGATACGGAGGATATTGGTGCTGGCCGGGAAGCTCTGCCGCACAATTGCCTCAATCGCTCCCGGGTCGGAGTGCAGGCAGCCGTCGACGCGGATATTGCGGAGCCTGAACATGTTCGCGGTGTCAATATAGCGATAGGTCGCAAATCCGGCCACGATCGCCAGAGCCACGATGCTCACTGCTGCCAGCACTTTGAATACAGCAAGGAGACGGGCGACCACGTTCCTGCCGCGCGGGAGTTTTTGAGCCGTCATTTTGCGCGCAGGGCGGCCTCTGTCGGGGGGAACGACGACTGCGGGGCTGTCGCTCTCACCGTGCGCCTTGCCGGTTTTGATTTCCATCACACGTCCCTCCGTCCCCTAGGCAATGCTTGCTGCAAGCCACTCTTCTCCAATCTTCCATACGTCACCGGCGCCCAAAGTGAGCAGGAGATCCCCCTGCTGGAGCTTTTCCCGCAGCACCTGTAGCGCAGCGGAGAAGTCAGACGCGTAAGTCACGTCGCGATGGCCGTGGTCTTTGATCAATCCCGCCAGCTTCTCGGCGGTCACCCCTGCGATGACATCCTCACCGGCCGCGTAGATCGGCAGCACGATGACCACGTCGGCGTGGTAGAAGGCGCGTGCAAACTCCTCTTCCAGTGCGCATGTGCGCGTATAGCGGTGGGGCTGGAACACGGCTACGATACGCCGGTCGGATGCGCTGCGCGCGGCACTCAGCGTTGCCTTGATTTCTGTCGGATGGTGCCCGTAGTCGTCCACGATCAGGACCCCTCGGGCTTCGCCCTTGATCTGGAAACGACGATCGGCATTCTGGAAATCGCGCAAGGCCGCCTTGACCTTCTCCACAGGGATATCGAGCTCCAGGCCGATCGCAATGGCAGCGAGCGAGTTGAGCACGCTGTGCTGCCCGGGCACCTTTAGCGACACGGCGCCGAGCGAATTGCCGTGGAACTGCACTTGATAGCAACAGCCGAAACTCCGGAATTCGATGTGTGAGGCGACCAGGTCGGCCTGCTTGCTGGTACCGTATGTGAGAATGCGCCTCTCGACGCGAGGGATGATCGCCTGCACGTTCGGGTCGTCGAGGCACAGCACGGCGGCGCCATAGAAGGGGACCTTGTTGACGAACGCCGTGAAAGCAGCCTCGATTTCCGCCAGGCCGGCGTAGTGGTCCAGGTGCTCGCGGTCGATGTTGGTCACCACGGCCAGCGTGGGGCTGAGCTTGAGGAAGGACCCGTCGCTTTCGTCGGCCTCGGCGACCAGAAACTCGCCCTTGCCCAGCTTGGCGTTGCTGCCGAGCGCGTTGAGCCTGCCGCCAATAACCACTGTGGGATCGTAGCCCCCGCGCACCAGCACAGTCGCGATCATCGAGGTCGTGCTGGTCTTTCCATGGGACCCGGCGATTGCCACTCCGTATTTCAGCCGCATGAGCTCGGCCAGCATCTCCGCCCGCGGAATCACAGGAATCTGGAGTTTCTTGGCCTCCACGACCTCGACGTTTTCCGGCCGCACCGCTGAGGAAGTGACGACCACGTTGGCGTCGCGCACGTTCTCGGCGGCGTGGGCCGCGAAGATCTTCCCGCCCAGAGCCGACAGTCGCTGAGTAATGGGGCTGGGCTTGATGTCGGAGCCGGAGACCTGGTATCCGAGATTGAGCAACAGCTCGGCGATGCCACTCATGCCGATGCCGCCAATGCCCACGAAATGGATACGCTGTATCTTCTTAAACATGACTTTCCCTGCTGCCCCCCGCCATCTGCCCTCTGCGCACTGCAGGCTGCCTGTTGCCTGCTGCCAATTGCTCTATCAGGTCCGCGATCCGGCGTGTGGCCTCCGGCTTGGCCAGCCGCCGAGCCGCTTCCTGCATCCGTTCGACCTCGCCGGCCCGCTCCATGTAATACCGGAGTTCCCGTGCCAGCAGGCCCGGCTGCCATTGACTCTCGGGAATCACTTTGGCAGCTCCGTGCTGTTCGAGTGCGCGCGCATTCCTGGTCTGGTGATCGTCGGTCGCGCCGGGAAAGGGCACGAGGATAGCTGCCTTGCCGGCGGCGGTCACCTCTGCTACCGTACTCGCCCCGGCGCGCGCGAGGAGCAGGTCGGCCTCCCCGAACTGCTGAAAAATGCGCGGGAAAAAAGCCTGCACCTCGCCCTCTACCCCTGCCTCGTGATACGCCCGCCGCACCTCTTCGAGTGCCTTTTCGCCCGTCTGGTGAATCAGGTGCAAGCCCGGGCCGAGCTGCTTGAGGTCGAACAGAGCCGCGCAGACAATCGAATTGAGCGCCCGGCTCCCCTGGCTGCCGCCGTAAATCAGCAGGCAGAGCTCCCCCGCGTGCCGCACGCGCTGCGGCAGGCGCAGGAACTCCTCCCGCACCGGAATGCCTGTCACCTCGGCTTTCTTGCCGAAGAATCTGCCCGCATCCGGAAGGGCCAGCGCAGCACAATCGATAAACGGGGCAAGCAGTCGATTCGCCAGTCCCGGGTAAGCGTTGGGCTCCACAATCAGGGTGGGCTTGCCTAGCCACCAGGCTGCGAGCACTACGGGACCCGACGAATAGCCGCCCACGCCCACGACGATATCAGGTGCGAACCTGCGGATCAGACGCCGCGCCTGCAAAAGGCTTTGGGGGATGAGGAGAAAGTTGCGCACTGACTCCAGACGGCCCACTCTCTTGAGCCCGGCGGATTCGATAAACTCGACGCGAAAGCTCTCCTGAGGCACGATGCGGGCCTCAAGCCCGCGTCGCGTGCCGACGAAAAGGAAGTCGCTGGCGGAGTTGCGCCGCTGCAGCTCCCGCGCCAGCGCGACGCCGAGATATACGTGCCCCCCGGTCCCGCCTCCGGCGATCATAAACCTGCCCGATCCGGCATTTTGAATTTCGGACCTCGGATTCAAAGACATCACAGACACCACATCAAGCTGTTTGCTGCCGCGATCAGGTCACCGCTTCCGGCGGTCGGACCTGAAACGGTTCTGCTCCTGCGCGCCGCCAGCCTCCGCACTGTTACCGGACCGAGCCCTGGAAGGGCAGGCGCACAAAAGCCCCGACGGCGGCGAAATGCGACGAAAACGCCATTGAACACAGATAGCCGCCAGCAAATACCTGCGGGCATCTTCGTTCAAGGGCGGTCTGGTCTCGTTCATGGCTGCGACTCAGCCTTTCTCCACGTAGTTCGATATATTCAGCAAGATCCCCGTTGCCATGAAGTTCAACAGCAGGGAAGAGCCACCCTGACTGATGAAGGGCAGGGCGATCCCCTTGGTCGGCATGAGCTCCAACACCATCGAGATGTTGATGAATGCCTGCAGCACCACCATGAGCGTGATTCCCAGCCCGAGATAAAAGCCGAACAGATCCGGAGCCTTGAGCGCAATCTTGACGCCTCGATAAAAGAAATAGAGGAACGCCAGACAGAGCAGGGTGGTGCCGATCAGCCCGAGCTCCTCGCCGATGACGGCGAAAATGAAATCGTTGTGAGGCTCCGGCAGGAAAAACAGCTTCTGCTTTCCCGCGCCCAGACCCAGGCCCCAAAGGCCGCCGCTGCCGACGGCGGTCAGCGACTGGGAAATCTGCCAGCCGGAACCATGCGGGTCGTGCGAAGCATTCAGGAATGCCGCTATCCTCTGGAAACGGTATGATGGGAATAGCATCACGACCAGATAGAGCACGGGCAATCCGATAACGGCGGCCGCCCCAATGTACTTCCATCCGAGTCCTGCGGTGAACAGCAGCACCGAGACCATGAAGATGACGCACAGGGCCTGGCCCAGATCGGGCTCAACCGCGATCAAGGCGCTGAAAAAGAGCACAACTGACAGGCAGGGGAGCAGCCTCTCCCTGAGGCGGTTGATCTCAGGTTCGTACCGGTGCAGGAAAGCGGACACAAAAACCAGAAGCACCAGCTTGGCGATCTCGGAAGGCTGGAATGAAATCATGCCGTAGCGCAGCCAGCGCTGCGCGCCGTTAACAGCGGGCTGAGTCAGAACAAACAGCAGGCTTGCGGCGCTCACAATCAGGAGGGCTGTAATGAGTTTCCTCTTCTGCCAGACATGATAGTCCACGTTCATGAGCAGGACCATCATCACGTATCCCACCGCGGCCCAGACCAGCTGCCGCAAGAAAAAATATGCGGACATGCCGTCATGCTGGGTGGAGGCCGGCACAGAAGAGGCGCTATACACCATCAGCAGCCCGAAAATGGCGAGCACGGTAGCGGTGATGAACAGGGGCCGGTCGCTGTTCGCTTTGTATGCCATAATTTTCCCCGCTTATTTCCGGACCAGACGGAGCACTGCTTCCTTGAAGACTCGGCCGCGGTGCTCATAGTTCTTGAACATGTCGAAGCTGGCGCAGGCAGGCGCGAGCAGGACAATATCTCCCGGGGACGCCCTCCGGCAGGCGAACTGCACGGCATCGGGAAGGCTCTCCGCTTCGCTGGTTTCCACGGCGTCCGACAGCGCCGCCCGGATCTTGCCGGCAGCTTCTCCAATTACAATCAGATGTTTCACGCGCTCGGCAACCAGGGGGCGGAGCGGCAGGAAATCACCGCCCTTGTCCCGTCCGCCTGCAATCAGCACAATATTGCGCGGAAAGGCCTCCAGGGACTTGATGGTGGCGTCGACGTTGGTCGCCTTCGAATCGTTGAAGTACTGAACCCCGTCGAACTCCCCGACAAACTCCAGGCGGTGTTCGACTCCCGCAAAGGCACGGACCACCCCGGCCAGGCCGCCCGGCGCCGCTCCTGCAAGCAAAGCGATGGCGCAGGCTGCCAGGACATTCTCGAGATTGTGGCCGCCTTTGAGACGGATTTCCTGGGCAGGGAACAGGTCTGTGTCGTGGTGGCCATCGCGGTAGACCAGACGTCCGCTTCTTACGAAGGCGCCTCGTGCGACCTCGTGGCGACGGCTGAACAGCACGGGTGTCGAAGAAACCTGGGCTGCCATCGCCGCCGTGCGCGTGTCGTCATCGTTCAGCACTGCGAAATCCGAGACGGTCTGATTCATGAAAATGCGCTGCTTGGCGCCGATATAGCCGGCGAAATCGCGGTAGCGATCCAGGTGGTCCGGGGTCAGGTTAAGAATGGCGCCCACGAAAGGGCGAAACGCCTGGATACTCTCCAGCTGGAAACTGGAAAGTTCCACGACGTAAATGTCAGCCGGCGTCGATGCCGAGACCAGGCCGATGAGCGGATTGCCGATGTTTCCGGCAACAAAGCCCCGGAGCCCGGCTCCGCGCAGCAGTTCCGCCACGAGCGTGGTTGTCGTGGTCTTGCCGTTGGATCCGGTGATGCCCAGAATGGTTCCCTTGAGATGCCGTGAAGCAAGTTCGACTTCCGCCAGCACAGGAATCCCGGCCTTGCGAGTCTCCTCGAAGAGCGGATGCGCCAGCGGCACCCCCGGGCTGATGACTGCGAAATCACAGTGGGTGAAGCTCCCGGGTTTGTGCCCCCCCAGCTCGAGCACCAGCTCGCCGGAGTTTTGGGCGAGCTTCCGCAGGGGAGCAAGCGGGATTGTAAGCGCTTCTTCGCTTTTCGCGTCGGTAAGCACGACGTGCGCGCCGCGGGAGAGCAGAAACTCGGCCGAGGCGACGCCGCTGCGCGCAGCGCCCACCACCAGGACCTTCTGCCCAAGATAGGGTTTGTCCATCTCCCCACTCATTTCACAACATCCTTGCACCTCAGCGCAGCTTGAGCGTGCTGAGGCTGAACAGCGCAAAAACAATGGCCGCAATCCAGAACCGGATCACCACCTGACTCTCGCACCAGCCGGCCAGTTCGAAGTGATGGTGTAGCGGCGCCATCCGGAAGATGCGTTTTCCCGTGAATCTGAAGGAAGCGACTTGCAGGATGACGGACAGCGCCTCCAAGACGAACACTCCGCCGATCATGGGCAGCAACAGCTCCTGCTTGATGAGAACCGCCACGGTGCCGATCGCTCCCCCCAGAGAAAGGGATCCGACGTCACCCATGAAGATCTGGGCCGGATGGGCGTTGTACCAGAGAAATCCCAGGGTGGCCCCGACCATGGCCCCGCAGAAGATCGTCAACTCGGCGGCGTACGGGTTCTTGATCAGGTCCAGATACTCCGCAAAGCGTGCGTGGCCGCTCACGTAGCACAACACGGTGAGTGCTGCAGCAGCAACGATCACGCAGCCGGACGCGAGGCCGTCGAGGCCATCGGTCAGATTGACCGCGTTGGAAGAACCCACGATGATGAGCAGCACAAAGAAGGTCAGCGGCAGCAGGAACGGCCCGAAATACCAGATGTTCATCTCGGGCGTGAAGTTCTTGAAAAAGGGGACGCTCAGCTTGGTGCTGTATAATCCCACGCCGGCGAGATAGTTCAAGGCAACGCACACGCCCAGGCCGATCAGTGTCTGGTAAATGAGCTTCTTCCTGCCGGTGAGGCCAAGCGAGCGCTTGCGCACGATCTTGAGATAGTCGTCGGTGAATCCCACGATCCCGAACAGCAGCATCGCGATCACGACGATCCAGACATAGAGGTTTTCCAGGCTGGCCCACAGGAGCGTCGGCACCAGAGTTCCCACGAGAATCAGGATCCCGCCCATGGTGGGGGTGCCGGCCTTGTTCTGATGAGAGGAGGGCCCATCCGTGCGAATCTGCTGGCCCAGATGGAATTTCCGCAGCCGTGCAATCAGCCACGGGCCGAGCAGGAGGCACATCAACAGCGCCGTCAGGCTTGCGGCAGCGGTCCGGAAAGTGACGTACCGGAAGACGCCAAATCCCGGTATGACCTGCCGCAGTGCGGGGAGCAGATAATAGAGCATCAGCCGACCATCTCCGTATATCCGGTGCGCAGAGCCTGAACCATCTTTTCGAGGTGGACGCCGCGCGATCCTTTAATGAGCACCAGGTCTCCCGGCTGCACCTTGCGGTAGATGAAGTCGATGGCCGGATTGATCTCGGTAAAGAAGTGAACCTGGGTATCGGGCATCCCCGCCGCCACCGCACCACGCGCGATTTCGCGGGCAGCACCTTGCACGCTCACGATGATGTCGACACCGCTTGCGGCGGCACGTGCGCCACACTCGCGGTGCAGCGCCTCCGATTCCCTGCCCAATTCCAGCATTTCTCCGGCAACCAGGATGCGCCGGCGATAGCGGGGGATCCGGGAAAGGGTTTCGATCATCTGCATCAGCGCGCGCGGATTCGAATTGTAGGAGTCATCCATCACGGTGAACCCTTCCCGGAAGATCAAGATCTGTCCCCGCATATGAGCCTGGCGCAGATGTCTCAGGCTTTCCACGATCTGCTCGATGTCGATCGTGTAGCGGCGGGCGAGGGCAACTGCGGGGAGTGCGTTCATCACATAATGGGCACCGCACAGAGGCAGGATCGCCCGCCGGCCCGCGCCCTCGCAGACCAGACGGAAGCGGGTTTCCATCAGGCTCGTGATCTCGATGTCTTCCGCGCGCACGTCGGCGGAAGAAGCGATCCCGAAGGAGACTTTGTCACCGGAAAAGCGATCGGCAATGCCGCGCACCAGCGGGTCGTCGGCGTTGTAAATCAAGGTCCCGCCGGCGGCCAGCCCCTCAGCCAGCTCGCTCTTTGCCCGGGCGATGGCCTCAATGGAATCGAAGAACTCGAGATGTACGGGAGCTACATTCGTGATGACGCCTGCATCGGGCATAGCGATCCGGCACATCTCCGTGATCTCGCCCGGTGCGCTCATCCCCATTTCAAATATGCCGATGTGGTCCTCGGGACTGAGACCGAAGATGGCAAGCGGCAGACCGAAAAGATTGTTGTAATTTCCGGGCGAGCGGTAGACGCTGAACTCCGTCTGCAGGACCTGGGCCATGAACTCCTTCGTGGTGGTCTTGCCCATGCTCCCGGTGATGCCGACCAGGCTGCCGCGCCATTGGCGGCGCACGTCGGCAGCAAGGTCTATCAGAGCCTCATGCGTGTCCTGCACCCGCAGCAGGATCTTATTGGCGGGGAATCCTTCGGGAATCTCATATCCGAAGTCGACGACAGCGCCGGAGGCTCCTTTCTGGAGCGCGGTGTCGATATGATCGTGACCGTCATTGCGGGTGCCGCGAATGGCGAAAAAGAGGTCGGACGGGCGCAGCGTGCGCGTATCGATCGAAATGCCCGCCAGTGCGGCGCCTTTCGATCCCGATACCAGCACTCCCCCGGTGGCGGTTTCCACCTGTGCCACAGTCATGTGAGCCATAACCAAATCCATCAAGATTGCGGTTGAGGGCCGAATGCCGCCGTACTTCCGGTCATGCACGGTCAGGTTGTTGATATAGCTCGCCACGGTCTCAGTCTCCTTATACGTTCATCAACTGGTGAATGAGCTCTTGTGCGACGGCTCGATCATCGAAAGGAAATACGTTCGTCCCGATTATTTGATAATCTTCATGGCCCTTGCCGGCGATGATGACGACGTCGCCCTCGCGCGCCAGGGCCAGCGCGGACCGGATGGCCTCACGGCGGTCCGGCTGCAGCTGAAAGGGCGCCCGGCCACGCTTCAGGCCGGGTTCGATCTCCGCCAGTATCTGCAAAGGATCTTCCGACCGTGGGTTGTCGGACGTGGCGAAGACGACATCGCTCAACCGTGCTGCAATCTCTCCCATCAAGGGGCGCTTCTTGCGATCCCGATCGCCGCCGCAGCCAAAGACGGTAATCATGCGGCCATGGGTGAGTTGCCTCACCGTTTCCAGGAGTTTCTCCAGCGCATCCGGCGAGTGGGCATAATCCACGATTACGCTGAATTCCTGGCCGCCCTGGACCGGTTGCAGGCGCCCGGGCACACCACTCAATGATTCGATCCCCTGCCGGATGCTGCGCGGGTCGATGCCCAGGCTGAAGGCCGCGCCTGCAGCAGCCATGATGTTGTAAATGTTGGGGCGGCCCACCAGACGGGCGTTGATGGCCAGCTCGCCACGAGGCGTCGCGAGACGCAGGTCGGTGCCGTCGATACCGGTCCTGCTCGCGAGGACACGGAGCTCGGCGTCAGCGCCGAACCCGTAGCGCAGGACCGGGGCGCCCACCTCGGCGGCAAGCCGTCGCCCGTAAGGGTCGTCGCTGTTTATGACCGCCGTTTTGATGCCGTTCCCACCTTCGGGCATGAACAGAAGTCGCTTGGCCTCGTAGTAGGACTCCATGTCGTGATGGAAGTCCAGGTGCTCAGGCGTCAGATTGGAGAACACGCCGACAGCGAAGCTGGTGCCGTAGACGCGCTTCAGCATCAGGGCGTGGGAAGAGACCTCCAGGGCGCCGTGCGTGCAACCGGCCTGCCGGGCCTGCTGCAGAAATGCCGCCAGATCGCTGGCCTCCGGCGTCGTGTGTACGCTGGGGAACGGCCGGTCTCCGATCCTCATCCCCAGCGTGCCGATCAGGCAGCAGCGCAGACCAGCCTGGCGAAAGATGGCATCCACCAGACAGGCGGTTGTAGTTTTGCCGTTTGTGCCCGTGATCGCGACCAGCTCGAGTTGCGAGGCCGGGTTTCGGAAGAGCGCGCGTGAGGCTTCCGCCAGAAACCTCCGGGAATCTGTCATCTTCAGGATCGGAATCCCTGGTTTGGATGCGAGCTTGTGATCCGACGCCAGCGCGACTGCGCCCCTGGCAAGCGCCTCTTCGATGAACAGAGCCCCATCGGTTTTTTCCCCTTTGAGCGCGACAAAGAGGTCTCCTGCCTTGACCTGGCGGGAATCGTAAGAGATGCCGAGGACCTGCACGCGAAGATCGCCCTCCCCGCTGACTCCGGCAATCGTGTCGACCAGTTCCTGTAACAGCATTTTCCAACACCTCAGCGCCTGCCGGCCTCAACCCGCTGTCTTGCCCCGGTAGCCGTCCCGCCTGTGGCGGCGGAAGGCTGGTGGGGAGGAGTGGATTTGGCGCGCGCGAAAGTTACGCTGCACGTGTCTCCTGCGGGGACCAGCGTACCCGCAGGCGGCAGTTGGAAGACCGCGGTGCCTGTGCCGGAGGTCTGGACCTTGAGGCCCAGCTCCTGGCAGCGCTCGACGACGGTGCGTTTCGACATGCCGCTGAAGTCCGGCACCGCGACACTGGCAGAGGCCACTCGTACCGTGATGACACCGTCCTGCTCTGTTCCATCCTTGGTTCCCGCGGGAGCCGTAAGGGGAAGAACAGGCGTGGCGTTCGGGCGGAAATCCTCCGCGTCGACGACAATGGACGGGTCGAACTTCGGCATTTTCACGGGTACCGTCTGGTCGGGAGGAACGCCAAGCTGAAGCAGTGCCCCCTGAGCGATCGCGCGGAAGACCGGAGCTGCGACGGCTCCCCCGTAATAGCCGCCCTTGGGCTCGTCGATCTGGACGAGCACCGTGATCCTGGGCCGGGGCAGGGGAGCAAAGCCGATGAAGGAAGCAAGATACTTGCTGTTGGAATAACGGCCGTCGATGATCTTCTGGGCAGTGCCTGTTTTTCCGGCGGCTCGATAACCTTCCAGGGCCGCGGCCCTGCCGGTGCCGCGCAACACCACCCCTTCAAAGGCATCACGCACCGCCGCAGCTGTTTCAAGCCGCATGATGCGCGTGCTCTCCGGCTCGTGAACTCTCACCAGATCGCCATTGGAATCGATCACGCGGTCCACGACCGACGGGCGGACCAGATAGCCGCCGTTGGCGATGGCGTTGATAGCGGTCAAAATCTGCATCGAGGTGACACCAACTTCCTGGCCAAACGAGATCGCCGCCACGGACAGGGCAGACCACTGGCTCATATCCCGGACCAGACCCACGCTCTCGCCCGGCAAATCGATCCCCGTCCTTGAGCCGAACCCGAAAGTACGGAGGGCCTCATAAAGCCGCTGCTCACCGAGAAGCAGTCCCAGTTTTGCTGCCCCGATATTGGACGAGTGTTCGAGGACTTCGTTGAAGGTCAAGATGCCATAGGGCTGGTGATCGTGGAAGACGTGCCCGCCGATGGTCATCGAACCCATCTGGCAATCAATTGGCTTGTCCGGCCACGTCAGCCCAGCTTCCAGGGCGGCGGTGGCAACCACTACCTTGAAGGTGGATCCAGGCTCGAAGAAATCCGAAACCGCGCGGTTACGCCAGAAATCGGGCGCATATTCATTATACGCGTTACAGTTGAAACCTGGATAGCCTGCAAGTGCCAGGATTCGACCCCGGTCGGAATCCATCACAATGGCCACTCCGGCACGGGCGTTCGCATCTTCGACTCCTGCCGCCAGCTCGCGCTCGGCAATGTATTGGATCGACTTGTCGATGCTGAGGACGAGGGAGTTCCCCTGGACCGGCGGTTTCTCGACCCGGCCCCGGAAGGAACGCCGGCGTGCATCCACATCGAAGGAGATCTGCCCCTCGGTTCCCTTGAGCTCATGGTCGTATTGCAGCTCGACCCCGGCGCCGCCATCGCCGTTCAGATTTGCGAAACCCACTACATGACTCGCGAGCTCGCGGTTGGGGTAGACGCGCATGCTCTCTTCCACCAGATAGATGCCATCAATACCGAGCGCCTCGACCCGCCCCTCGTCCTTTGGATCGATCCTGTGTTTCACGAACATGAAATTCTTGCGCGCAGGATTCCTCATCCTCGCTTGCAGCTCCCCGGCATCCATGTTCAGGATCGAGGCCAGGCTTTTTGCGGCCGCCGGGATGTCGTGGATGCTGCGTGGTGCAGCTACGACCGTACTAACTGTGACACTGCTGGCGAATTCATCCATGTGGCAATCATAGATGACGCCGCGGGGCGCTTTGATGAAACGGGTCACCTGCTGCAGCAGCGCCGCCTGCTGTGTAAACTCCTCGTGACGAAAGACTTGGAGCTGTACCAGGCGGGCACCGATGAGCCCGCACCATAGGAAGATGCCGCCGATGACTAGAGCCACCCTAACCGGATTGGAGCGCTTCCTTGGTTCGGCCATCATCAGTTGTTCGCAGAAGATCTCCTCGGTTGGACACCTGTCGGTTGCGCATTGACCAAGGCCAGAGCCGCAGGCCGCGCGTCAAGCTCCCGAAATCTCGATACGATCCGCTGATAGGGCCCGAGGGGCTGCATTGCCAGCTCATTGCGGGCAATGAGGTCGATGCGCTCGGGGTTCTTGAGCGTCTCTTCTTCGAGAATCAGGCTGATCTGCGTGCGCGTCAGTGACTCCTCGGTTACCTTGAGATTCTGCACCGCATAGCCCAGGGCGACAATCCGGCTCCGGATCCAAACGTAGCCGACAAGCGCCCCCGCGACCATAAGAATGCAGAGCATGCTTGCCAGGAGATCCACCAGACTGCGAGTGTCGGGCCTGTGCGGGATCCTGTAGTTTCGCGTCTCTGCTCCAGCGGACCAATCAGTCATCATGTTTACAGCCTCCTCGGGTTGGAGGGGCGGTTAGCCTGAAAAGAACCGGTGCTACCCACTATCAACTGCGCTCGAGCGCCCTCAGTTTTGCGCTCCGGGCACGCGGATTGGTTGCCAGCTCGGCGTCGCTCGGGGTGAGGGGGCGGGAAGTGATGACTCGAGCGCGCTCCTGCAGGGGACAAGTGCACAGAGCCGGAGGGCGCTCGCAGACGCAGTTGCCAGACAGCATGCGGAAAGACCTTTTCACGATGCGGTCTTCCAGAGAATGAAACGAAATCACCACCAGCCTGCCGCCAGGCTTAAGGAAGGAGAGGATATTGGAAAAGAAGTCCTCCAGGCCTTCAAGTTCCTGGTTGACTGCAATGCGCAATGCCTGGAAGGTCCGCGTCGCGGGATGAACCCTGCGTGCGCCCCGGCTCCTGACGGCACGGCTTACAATCTCAGCCAGGTGAGAACACCGCGTGATGCGCGCTCCCTCACGGGCCGCAGCGATCGCAGCGGCGATCCGGCGCGAGAACCGCTCCTCTCCATAGCGGTAGATGAGATCGGCGAGCTGCTCCTCAGGCAGATCATTCACCAGATCGGCCGCCGTGAGCCGCTGGGTGCGATCCATGCGCATGTCCAGCAGGTCTTCGCTCTGGAAACTGAACCCGCGCTCGGGCAGCAGAAGCTGGTAGGAAGAGACACCGAGGTCCACCAGGATGCCGTCGATCGGCCGGATCCCCAGGTTGTTTAGAACCAGGGGGAGGTTTTTGAAGTTTTCATGCAGCAGGCGGGTGCCGTCCGAGTAGGGCTGAAGGTGAAGCCGGGCCTTCTCCAGGGATTCCTCGTCGCGATCAAGCCCGATCAACATCCCTCCCGGCTGGATCTTCTCGAGGATTGCCCAGGCATGGCCTCCCAGACCCAAAGTCGCATCGACGAAGACACCCCCCGGCCCGCACTGGAGGAGTTCGAGCACCGCCTCCCGCATCACGGGCAAATGCTCAGGTGCTATGCCGTTCGATGAGTTGCATGCCATACCGGCCTGCCAGATCGCTCTCACCATGCCTCCCAGCCCCCTGCGTCAGATGCCCAGCTCCGCCAGCCTCTCCCACTCCGAGTCGCTGAGAGGCTCTGATTTGACTTTCCCGCGAATGACCTCGTTGTTCCACACCTCTAAATGATCGTTCTGCGCCACCACTCTGACGTCACCGAAGATCTGGGCATCTTCCCGCAGATCCTGGGGAATGAGAATGCGTCCCTGCGGGTCCATCTGCGCGAGAATGCCGTAATAGCTCGTGATTTCGAGCAGCTTCTGCTTCGCCTGATCCATGCGTGGAGGTGCCTGAAGTTTCTGCGCGATCTGCTCCCAGACGGGAATCGGATAGATCTGGGCGCACTTGCCGTTGGTGCTCGTGACAAAGTAGGTGTTGTCCTCCGTCTCAGGCAGATCGCGACGGAACTTGGCCGGGATCTTCAGGCGGAATTTGTCGTCGATTTTAGCGGGACAGCTTCCCCAGAGCATGGGCCCTCAACAACAGCAATGTTGAACTTCTGGAAAGAACGTTGCTAACGGGGAAAGTAGATCCAAGCGACCCCTGTCAACCACATCGGACCACTTTGGACCACGGTGAGAAAATAAAGCTCCCCTCGGAATATGTCAAGCAAATCTTTCGATTATTTACACTTTTAAAGCATTTTGGGGCCTCTTGGCGAAGGAATGTCGATTTTTTTAATCTTGGCAACTACCCGCCGGCCGTGAATCCACCCGGAAAATGAGAAAACGCGTATTCCTGTCGCCGCATTTCTTTCGTGTTAAGATAATCCGCCGTTTCCGTGGGGAGGAAAGCGAGTGAGAGTCGGCATCGTCGGGCTACCGTTGGTAGGAAAGAGCACCATTTTCAATTTGTTGACGCACGGGCATGTCGACACGTCATCGTGGGGCGGCGGCAAAGGCGAGGCCCACATCGGCGTGGCCCAGGTGCCGGACCCAAAACTGGTGCGGCTGGGAGAGATCTTCCGTCCGAAAAAAATCACTCACGCCACGGTCGAATATGTCGATCTGCCGGGCCTGGCCCGCGGAGAAAGTAAGGCGGTAGAGTCGCGCGAGATGAGCACCTACCTCAACAGCCTCAAGAATGTCGACGCGCTGGTGCAGGTGGTGCGTGCCTTCGCGGATGAGAACATCCCGCATCCGGAAGGGAGCATCGACCCGCTGCGTGACATCGCGCTCTTCGAGCTGGAGATGATTTTTTCCGATCTGGCGATTATCGAGAAGCGGCTCGAACGCCTTTCCAAGGATCTGAAAAAAGCGAAAACACCCGAACTCGAGCTGGAGAACGCAGTGCTCGAACGCTTCAAGGCAGCTCTGGAGCAGGAACGGCCCCTGCGCGATCAGGCATTGACCGAGGAGGAGCACAAGAGAGTCAGAGGTTTTACCTTCCTGTCGGCGAAGCCCATGCTGCTCGTCCCCAATCTCGGCGATCAGGACATTGCCAGGATACCGCATGTGATTCAGGAGTTTGGATTGCAGAGGCAGGCGGCGCAGAGGGGCATCGGCATCACTGCGGTGTGCGGAAAGATCGAGGCGGAGATTTCGGCTCTGGCTGAGGAGGATGCACGCCTCTTTATGGAGGATCTCGGGCTTCCGGCAAGCGGTCTGGCCCGGATCATTCAGGAGTCTTATGCGCTGCTCGGATTGATTTCCTTTTATACGGCCGGAGATCCGGAAGTCCGGGCCTGGACCATCCCGCGCAACACGTCGGCGCTGCAGGCTGCCGGGGTCATTCACAGTGACTTTGAGCGGGGCTTCATCAAGGCGGAAGTCGTCGCCTACGACGACATGATCCAGCTGGGCTCCTTCGCGGCGGCGAGAAACAAGGGTGTGCTTCGCCTGGAGGGGAAAGACTATCTGGTCCGGGAATGTGATGTGATTCTGTTCCGCTTCAACGTGTGAGTGGGAAGGGAGGAGGTTAAGAGTTGGAATCCGATGTCCGGAGACAAACGACCGCGGGCAGGTCCCACCCCGCAGTGATCACCGTCTGCGGCCGGTTGCCTGTATGCGGACTCCCGACTCCTCACTTCAGCCCGATGTGATATGCTAGTTTTGATCCGCCATGGAACCGAGCCTCCGTGGGATCCACAAATGTCATGCGCGACTCCGAACCCCTCATCGGCGCCCTCATATGTCTCGCAGTCGTTCTGACTGCGCCTTGGGCGGCAGCTTTCGATCTTGCGACTGACGCCGAGCTGTTCGGCAAAATCATCCTGAAGATCGAGTATCTGAATGCCGACTCAGACCGGCCTCTGGAGCATGCTCACTACGATCGCATCATCCCCTTGAGGGAGAGCCGGCCGCTGACGCGGACTGAATTGAAGGATGCGATTCAGGCCCTTTACGACACCGGAAGCTTTTCGGACATCGCCGCTATCGCAGTCCCCGAAGGAGAGGGGGTCAAGCTCCAGTTCCGCCTTCGCCTGAGCAGGTACTTCAACCGTTTTTTTGTCCCGAAGGGCATTGACCTGGGAGGCCGGTCCCCGGCGGAGGCCATGGGGCTCCCGGTCGGGGAGCGTTTTTCGGCGCAGAAGCTGCAGCAAGCCACGCAGGCGGTGCTGACCTTCATGCGCGAGAAAGGATACTACCAGGCGGAGGTGACGCCGCCCGCGCCGCCGGACGGAGACAGCGAACTGGTGGACACCACCTTCGATGTCCGACCTGGTGAGCTGGCTACGGTCCGATCCCTGGTGGTTCAGGTCGAGCCCGAGCAGGAGCGCATCGCGATCCGCAAGCGATTGGGATTGAAGGAAGGGCAGCCGTACCGCCGGGATCGCTTCCTCAAGCGCCTCGATGGCTTGAAGAAGTATCTTGTTGGCCGAGGTTTTCTCGAAGCCGAACCCACACTCAAGGAGTCCTACGAGCCCGGCGACAACTCGATTGCTCTCGACCTGACGATTGCCAACTTCGGGCAGGTGCGCATCGCGGTGGAGGGCTTCAAGATCCCGAAAGACGAGCAGCGCCGCTTGCTCCCTGCCTTGTCGGGCGAAGGGTTGCGCCCCGAGTTGCTCGAGGAAGGGAAGGCCAACCTGCAGGAGTATCTCGAGGAACGAGGGTACCCGGAAGCGACGGTGGAAATCCAGGAGAGCCGGGATCACGCCGGAGTGCGGCTGCTCCGTTATGTCATCGATCGGGGCCGAAGCATCATCGTGAGCGAGGTCAGGTTCCGCAACAACCGGGCGCGCACAGATGCGGACCTTGTCAAAGCCATCCAGATCCAGCCATCTCACTTGCTGCGCAAATCCGCCTACAGCGTCGCGAAGCTCGACTCCGACGTGGAAGCCCTGCAATCGCTGTACCGTACCGCCGGCTATCTCGAAGCGACGGTCGTGCCCCTCGTCGAGCTGCTGAAGGATGGAGAGAAACTCCGGATTACCTTCGAATGCAACGAGGGCGTCCAGGCACGCGCCAGGTCGGTAACGATTGTGAGCAGCGAAAGCCTGCAGGCCGCAACGCTCGCGGCTACATTCACAGCGGGCCATAGCCTGTCAGTGACGGCGCTCGCGGTCACGAGCGCGGCAAACCAGCACCTGCCTGCCCCCGCGCTCGCGGTCAAGATGCGCTTGAAGGAAGGGGGACCTTACTCCCCCAACCTGGCGGAATACGATCGCCAGGCTATCCTGGCGGCATACAATGACGCGGGATTTCTGCAGCCGGCCGTAAGCTACCGGATCGACGATTCCGACAACAGCGACAAGTACGCCGTCACCTTCCAGATCACGGAGGGGGAGCAGTCTTTTGTCGACAAGATCGTGGTCCTCGGGAAAGAACGGACGAGGGAATCGGTCATCGCAAAGCGAATCAAACTGAAGCAGGACGGGCCTCTCAGCCTGGGTAAGATGCTGGAAACGCAGCAGGCCCTTTACAGTACAGGTGTTTTCGACCTGGTACGGGTGAATCCTCAGAATCCTGAAAGCGCCGCCCCGTACCAGAACGTCATCGTACGCGTGCAGGAGGCCAGGCCGCTCACATTGCGCTACGGTTTCGGCTACCAGGAAAGGGAAAAGGTGCGCGGGATTCTGGAAGTGAGCGACCTCAACATCTTCGGCCTGGGGCAGAGCGTCGACCTCAGTTTGCGGGGGAGCGCCATCGAGCAGGCCGGGATCCTCAGCTTCAAGCAGCCGCAGGTGCGCTTTCTGCCGGTCGATTCCTACATGACCTTCTCCGGCTCAAAAAAGCAGCAGATCAGCTTTGACGAGAGGCGCCTGGATCTGTCCTACCAGTACAGTCACGCGATCAGCAATCACACCTGGAACATGCTGCGCTATAGTTTTACCAACGTGCGCGTGTCCCAAGTGACGCCGGATCTTCTGCGTGAGGAGACACCGCGAAATCTCTCGACCATCTCGGCATTCTATGTCAACGACACACGCGACAATTACCTGGACCCCATAAAAGGTTTCTTTACCTCGACCGATCTCGGTTTCACCTTGAATCATGGCGGCCATGGTTATTACGCATCCCTCTACACCCAGAACAGCTACTACCGGAAACTCAAAGGACCTCTTCTGATGGCCTCATCCTTCCGCATGGGCCTGCTGTTCCCGATCGCCGGGGATACCAGTGTTCCCGTGGGTGAGAGGATTCCCATCAGTGAAAGGTTCTTCGCCGGCGGCAGCGCGAGCCTGCGCGGTTTCTCGACCGACCTGGCCGGCCCCTTGGGTCTGAACCATGAGCCCATCGGCGGCAACGCCCTACTGATTGGCAACCTGGAGTTGCGTGCTCCCATGGTGAACCCGTTGGAGCTCGCGGTCTTCTATGACGGCGGCAACGTCTTTTCGAGTATGAGCGCGATCCGGCTTTCCGAGGTCAGCCATACGGTCGGAGTCGGGCTGAGAGTGAAAACGCCTTTGGGTCCCATACGCATCGACTACGGCGTAAACCTCAACCTGTCCGCGACTCTCCGATCACTCGGATATAAACAGGGACATTTTTTCCTGACCATCGGGCCGCCTTTCTGAGGAACGGATATGAAGAAGCTCTGCATCATTGCCGTGGCAGCCGGCTGGTTAGTCGCAGCCAGCCCCCAAGCGCGCGAGGTGCGCGCCTCGGCCCAGGAAATCGACCGGTTGCTGGCTGCCGTGAATGGAAGGGTGATCACGGAATGGGACCTCAGACTTGCGCGCACGCTCAACGCCATTCTCGAATTGGGCCGGAATGTCGCGCCGCAGTCACGACAGAAGGAACTGGATCGGCTCATCAATCAGGAGCTCATCCGCCAGGAGATGGAGAACTTCCCGATCGGGCAGGCAGACCGGAACAATCTCCAGGTGGAGATTCAGGACAAGATGACGGGTCTGAAGAATGCCTATGCGGAAATCGGAGGGCTGCCCGCGCTGCTGCGGCAACTCGGTCTGCAGGAGGATGAGCTGGTCTCCTATATCGACTTGATCGCACTCACCGAGAAGTTCAGCAACCTGCGCTTCGGCCCCTTTGTAACCGTCTCCGACGCCGAAGTGGAGGCCTATTATGGCGAGAAGCTGTTGCCGGTGCTGAAGAAGTCCGGCCTCGCCCCGCCTCCGATGGCCGAAGTGGCGGCGACCATCACCGACACTGTGAAACAGGAGAAAATCAGCTCCGCTATGGACCAGTGGATTGAAAACATCAGAAACCACTCGCACATTGAGATCTTCGGCAATGCCCCGCGCCTACCGGAGAAAGAACGGTCATGAGAGTAAGGCCCCGCACGATGATGATCGCGGCTGCCGCCCTGATCCTGCTCGGCCTCGGGGCTGCCGAAGTTATCTATCTGCGCTCCGCGCGCTTCCAGCAGCGCGCGCGCGCCGAGATCATCACCCGTATCGAGCAGGCGACCGGCCTGCATGTGGGGATGGACCAGTTTTCCTTGAATATTTTGCGTGGCAGGTTCTCGGTAACCCGGCTCGAGTTGGGATCCCGGAAGAGCTTCGGTCTTACTGTCGACGAGGTCTCAGGTTCGCTTCGTCTGGCCGCCTTGTGGCGGCCCAAGATCGATCTGGATGAGCTCATTTTGATACGGCCCCACATGTCGATCGTGCCGCAGCCGGGCGGGCCCCCCTGGAGCATGGAACCGGTAGTCCGCAGATCGCTCGAAGTCGCGGCCCGCAAAGCTACGATCCAGGATGGCTGGGTGGAGTACGACAACCGGCGCATACCACTGGATCTTGCACTGGATGCGCTGGAATGCACGATACAGTATCAGCCCAGCCCGCAGAGCTATGCGGTGCGGGTCGCCTATAAGAACAGTCCGCTCCTCTGGTCCGGCCGAAAGTTCGTCTACGACCTGGACGCGCACCTGAACCTTTTGCCTACCGGCCTCGACATCGTCGAGTATCAAGTCCGTGAAGACAAGAGCCGTTTCAGCGGCAGCGGCACTCTCCGGAACTGGAATTCCCCGGCATTGGAAGCGCATGCGGTGGGGACCCTGGCTGGGGAAGACGCCTATCTCCTTTCTCCCGACATCAAGGACGCCCGCGGCATTGTGAACGTTGACAGCAATATTCGCTGGGATGCCCGCGGATTTCACATGGCGGGACGGTTCCAGGGGGATGCCACCAGCTACCGGCAGTCTGTCGCCCGCTCGCTCACGGGATTGTTCGAGGTCAAGGACGATGTACTCATGCTTCGGGAGGTGCGCGGCCGGGTGGGCGACGGCAGCTTCCGGGTCGAAGGCGCCGTGCAGCTCAAACCCTCGATTCCCGCGCCGCACCATATCAGAATCTCCGCGCACGACATCGTGATCCGTGACGCCTCCGGAATCCTGGACTTGCGCACCCTGGCTCTGGAAAACAGCGTCGATGCCGAAGTTGTGCTCGAATGGCGCCTCGGTCAGCGGGACCTTACCGCGGAGGGATCCGTTAACCTGCATGGGCTGCCGGATGCAGCTCCCGGATCTGAAACCAGGACGGCGCTGCAGGGGACTGCCGAGTTCTCATTCCGTGACCAGGCCTGGTATGTGAAAAGGGCGAGCCTTTCCTCCCCAGGCACGCGCCGCATGGAGATTGCGGGCCTGGATCCCGAACGAGCCCGCGTTCAACTGGATACGGAACAACCCGCGGAGGTCTTCCGTATTCTCCGCGGTTTTTCCCAATCCCTGGAAGATCTGTTTGCCGGCAGGCCTGATTTGATGGAAATCTCCGGCAGCTACCATCTTGATGGCGACGTCCTCCTGCGCCCGACTGAGCCGATGGGTTATGAGGGGCAGGCATCGGTCACCAAAGGGCGCTGGCGTACTTACAGCCTCGACAGCCTGAGCGGCACGGCTTCCTGGGACGGGTCGAGGCTCCGGCTGCGCTCGATGAATCTGCTGAAAGGGAAACAATCGGCCGAGGGCGAAATCCGGATCGATCTGCCGCAAGGAAACGCCGGTCCTGAGCTGGCTTTCAACGGGAAACTCCACCAGATCTCACTCGCCGCGCTCGGCGAATTCGGGATCGATCTCCAGGCACAGATCACGGGCGCCTTGAGCTACCAGGGCTCGATCTCCTACCAGCGGGGCACGATTCAGGGAGACGGACAGCTCCAGGTCGAAAGCGGCAGTTTAAGCGGGCAGTCATTTGATTCGCTGCGCGCGCGGGTGCAAGTCAAAGGCCAGGAAATCAGTATTACGGACGGCCAGGTCCATCGTGGAGCGGCTGTGATGAGCGCGCATGGCAGGGTCAACCTGGAAACGCGGCAGGTGAACCTCGTAACCCGGCTGGAAGAGCTGCCGCTGCTGGCGATTCCGGAAGTCAAGGCCAGCGGGGTGGCTGTGGACGGCCGCGTAACGGCTTCAGGCGAGATCCTCGGAACACTGGATCAGCCCGAGGTCAGGGGGGGCGATGTTCGTGTCCAGGGCCTGCGCCTTGCGGGTTGGGAGCTGGGGAAGGGGAGAGCGACCGTGGAGTTGCACAACCGGATCCTGACGGTGAAGGATATCGACGTTCAATCCGAACTCGGCAACTTCCGAGGCAACATCAGCATCAGGACCGATCCAGGATACCCGGGCACGGCAACGCTGAGCTTCAGCGACTGGAACGTAAAGAAGATCCTCGCGGAAAATGCCCCTGCGCTTTTCAGCGATCTGAACACCGCGCTGCACGGCACTCTCGTGATCGAAGGGCCTTTTGCCGACTACTCCAAGCTGCACTACCGCGGGGAGATGGATGGTGCCCGTTTCAAGGTCCACGGCTATGAGCTCCACAACGACGGCATGATGCGCTTTTCGGGTGACGCTGCGAAGGTGGTGGTGGAGGAGGCTCGCCTGATGGGGGAAGGGAGCAGTCTGGCACTCGAGAAGAACGGAGTGATTCCGTTCGACTCGGATCATGCGGCGCTCAATCTGCACCTCACGGGCAAGCTCAATCTTGTGTTTCTGGATCGCCTGGCCGCCCAGATCGGAGTTTCCGGCTACGCGGCTCTTGATGTCAGCATCACAGGACCCTGGCGCGCTCCCGATGTGATCGGCAGGGCTACGCTCGAGGACGCTCGTGTCGATTATGAGGATCTGCCATACAAGTTTTCTGGGCTGCGCGGAAACATCATCTTTTCGCGGGACATGATCAGGCTCGAGAATGTGACCGGGGCGATCGCTACCGGCACCATCCAGATCACCGGATCCGTCGAACATCAGAATGCCAGGTTGCAGGGCATCAATCTCCAGGCCTCCGTGCGCAAGGCGCGCCTGCGTTACTCGAAGGACCTTGTGGCTACCATCGACGCCGATCTGAACATGAAGGGGCCGCCGGAAGCCCAGGTGCTGGCTGGCGATGTGACGGTCCTGCGCGCAGAATACCTGCGCGATTTCAGCCTGTTCGAACAGTTCATTAGCCTGCCGGCGGGACCGCCGGGGCCCCAGGTCAAAGATTCCCCGTTTGCCGGCACCCGCTTGTTCATTTCGGTTCATTCCCAGGGCGGGCTGTACATCGACAACGAGCTTGCGCGGGTACAGGGGAACATGGCGCTGACGCTGCGCGGCACCTTCGCGTATCCTTCCCTGACGGGCCGCGTGGAAGCCACTGAAGGGGCCATCTTTTTCCGCGGGAATCGCTTTGACATCGTGCGGGGTTCGGTCGATTTCGTGGACCGCAACCGGATCAATCCCGTGCTCGATATCAGAGCGGAGGCGGACGTCCGCAGTTACAGAATCCGCCTCGACGTCAACGGCGATCTGGAGCACCTGGGCAAGAGCGGCCTGACCGTATCCTCGGATCCGCCTTTGTCGGAGGTCGACATTGTCGCGCTCCTCACCACGGGCAAGTCGGACGATACGCTGACAACGACGACCGAAAATCCGCGGCGCCAGTCGGAAATGACCGGCCTGAGCGCGGCCAGCATTCTCTCGGAACAGATGACTTCAGTAGTGGGCAAGCGGGTGGAGCGCATCTTCGGGCTCAGCACGTTCCGGGTTGATCCCTTCCTGGCGGGTGCGGAGAACGATCCTACAGCCCGCGTGACAACGAGCAAGCGCCTGTCCAAGGACCTTGCGGTCACATTCTCGCGCAATCTCTCCACCAACCAGGAACAGATCGTGGTGGTCGAGTACGATGTCGGCAGGAACCTGACGATTGTAGCGACCCGCGATGAGAGCGGAAAATATGGCATAGACTTCCGGCTCCGCAAGCGCCTTCGGTGAAAGCTATTACATTTTTCCAATCTACCGAGTAAAATGGAGGGTTCGGCCGTATGAGCGGCTGCCAACAATGAGGTTTGATTTATGAGAATTCTCGTTATCGAGGATGAAAGTAAGGTTGCCAATTTTGTGAAAAAAGGGCTGGAGCAATCCGGTTACGAAGTGGACGTGGCAGCCGACGGCGAAGAGGGCTTCGACAAGTTCCGTGCAATTGACTATGATCTCGTCCTTCTTGATCTCATGCTGCCGAAGATCACCGGGTGGGAGCTGATCCCGCTGCTCCGCAAACGCAAACCCACGCTCCCGATTCTGGCCGTCACTGCGAAGACGGCAGTGGAAGATCGTGTCCAGGGTCTCAACCTGGGCTGTGACGATTACCTGGTCAAGCCTTTCTCCTTCGCCGAGTTGCTTGCGCGCATCCAAGTGCAGCTCCGGCGCGGCATCACTTTGGGAACCGCGGAACTGCGCGCCGCAGACCTCGTGCTCGATCCCCTCAAACGCAAGGTCACGCGAGCGGGCAAGACCATCGATCTCTCCAACAAGGAGTTTGCCCTTCTGGAGTATCTGCTGCGCAACAAAGACGAGATCGTGACCCGCAACATGATTGTGGAAAATGTCTGGGATTCCAGCTTCGACAACTTCACCAACGTCGTAGACGTCTACATTAATTACCTGCGCAACAAGGTGGACCGCGGCTTCGACCAGCAACTCATCCAGACCGTTCGTGGTGTCGGCTACACCCTCCGGAGCTCTGCATCGTGAATGTAAGGACTCTTCGTTTCAAGCTCAGCTTGACGAACGGCCTCTTCATCTCCATCTTTTTTGTACTCTTCGGGTACGTGCGCTACCAGACCTTCGCCTATCGCGCCGAGCGCAGTTTCGAACGGAGCATGGGGCACCAGGCGGACTTCTTTGCCAAAAACATCCGCGCCACGCCCGATGGGTTTGACTGGAAGACAAGCGTGGCTCCGGCCGACGTGCTGGCGCTGGACACGATCCGTCCCTTCTTTGTCCTGACGGATCTCAGCGGACACGTGCTGCGTGAGGAGATCTACGGCTGGTACATCAAAACCATGTTGACGGGGAAGGACCTCGAACACGTCCTGCACTGCCAATCCGGCTTCAGCGACGCCGCAGGTAACGATGGCCGGCGCTTCCGTTTCATCAACAAGATCATGCCTTCGGAAAACGGGCAGACCGTGGTCCTGCACCTCGGAAGACCGCTGGATCAACTGACCGAACTGCTGGACGAGTACATGCGGATCTATTTGTGGTCGGTGCCTCTCGTCCTTATCGTTGCCGGCGGGGTCGGCTGGTTTCTTGCCGTGCACGCACTCAAACCTTTTGAGGAGGTGGCGAAGACGGCAGAGCAGATCACCTTGGAGAAATTGAACACCCAGATCGTGAACGCGCGCAAGGAGGAGGAGGTTCAGAGGCTGGTGCAGTCGTTCAACTCGATGGTGGCGCGCCTGAGCCAGTCGTTCGAGCAGATGCGCAAGTTCAATGCCAACGTCGCGCACGAGCTGCGTACGCCCCTGGCGATTCTGCAGGGTGAGAGCGAAATCGCGCTGAGGTCGGGATCAATTACGGAGGACATCCGCTCCGTCCTGATCAGCAATCTGGAGGAGCTCGGGCGCCTGACCCGGATCGTAAACGATATTCTGACGCTCTCGGAAGCCGAGGCAGGCGCACAGGTACTGGAGAAAAGACCTGTCAATCTGAAACCCCTGATCGGCGACCTGGCGGACCAGATGCAGCTGCTGGCCATGGAGCGCAACATCAAGATCGATGTTCAGGATCTTCCGGATGCCATGGTGGAGGCGGATGACCTGTGGATGCGCCGCGCCGTGCTCAACCTGCTCGACAATGCCATCAAGTACTCCAGGGACGGGGGGAGAATTCTCGTCTCCATGACCAGCGACAAGGCCAAGGTGCATATCAGTATTCGCGACGACGGCATCGGTATAGCCAAGCAGGATCTGCCGTACATTTTTGATCGCCTGTTCCGGACTGATCCGGCGCGCAACCGCAACAG
The DNA here is from genome assembly GCA_020072565.1 of Terriglobia bacterium. Classification (NCBI taxonomy): domain Bacteria; kingdom Pseudomonadati; phylum Acidobacteriota; class Terriglobia; species Terriglobia bacterium. The sequence goes on along the minus strand of JAIQGI010000028.1, from coordinate 21,344 downwards.
CGGCGGTTCAGGACTGGGTCTGGCGTTAGTCAAATGGGTGGTTGAGGCCCACAACGGGCAGGTTCAGGTATCCAGCGAACCCGACCAGGGAGCCGATTTCATCGTCGAGCTTCCTCTGCTGCCGGCCGGGTTCAAAAGTGTTGCGGCCAGAACGACGAAGACAAGCCACATAACGCAGAGCCCCACACTTTAGCGATTGGCATAAGGGCCGGGCACGAATGACAGTGCGGGCATTGCCGCACCCCAATAATCTCAGCGCAGAGCTCCTGAGATCGCAGAGACCGCGGAACATCCGAGATTCCTGCCCGCGGCGCAAGGCTATAATGGCTGGTGTTCGGAGAGCACGAATAGAAGGCAGAATCGCCGAAAGGCGATAATGCGCTCATCCAAACCCGATTGGCATGCTTCGAGGCTGCCTTTTGCCCCCTTGAGCCTTACCGGTTTGTGTTGTATTTTGACTCAGGCTCGACGTATAGTATATGTTTTGTCACAGGAGGTCGGGACCGTGTACGCAGTCATCAGAAGTGGCGGCAAGCAGTATCGGGTTGCTGAGGGTGAGGTGGTTCGCCTGGAGAAGCTCGAGGTTGAATCGGGCTCCGTGGAGTTCAAAGATGTGCTGCTGGTGAACACCGGCGAGCAGACTCTAATCGGTCAACCACTGGTGGCAGGAGCGACCGTCACCGGCACGGTCGAGGGAGAGGGGCTGGAGGACAAAGTCCTGGTTTTCAAATACAAGGCGAAGAAGCAATATCGCCGCACCCGCGGGCACCGGCAACCGTTTGCGAAGGTGCACATCGACAAAATCAGCGTCGCAGCGAAAACGGCGTAATCGGCAGAGGGTAGCATGGCACACAAGAAGGGCGTGGGTAGTTCCAGAAACGGTCGTGACAGCCAGTCCCCACGGCTGGGAGTGAAGCGTTTTGCAGGTCAATCGGTGAGCGGCGGGACCATCATCGTGCGGCAGCGAGGGTCGAAATTGAAACCGGGGCTCAATGTCGGGATCGGCCGTGATGATACCCTGTACGCTAAGATTTCGGGAATTGTCAGGTTCCAGAACCGGGGACGTTTGGGTCGTTTTGTCCATATCGAGGCGGAGTCATAACCACCAGGATCTCGCGGTAACAAGTGATTATTAAAACAGGACCCCCCAGTGGGGTCCTTTTTGTTTCTATGTCGTCTGGGACCCGGACGAACAAGCACCAGGTTTCATGATGTTTATCGATCGCGCCAAGATTACCGTATATGCCGGTAACGGCGGCAACGGCTGCATGGCCTTCCGGCGCGAAAAGTTCGTGCCGCGCGGCGGGCCGAGCGGCGGCGACGGAGGCAAGGGGGGAGACGTTTATTTCGAATGCTCCGAGCGCGTCAATACGCTCCTGCATTTCCAGTATAAGAGGGTATTCAGGGCCGGGCGGGGCCGGCATGGGGAGGGCTCCCGCCGCCACGGCAGGGACGGTGAGGACATTACCATTCTGGTGCCTCCAGGGACGCAGCTCTTCAAGGAACCCGAGCATATTCTGCTCAAGGACTTCGCCAGGCCCGGCGAACGGTTACGGGTCGCCGAAGGAGGCAAAGGCGGCAGGGGCAATGCGCAGTTCGCCACCCCGACCCATCAAGCCCCGCGCCGTGCGGATCCGGGGCGTCCGGGCGAGGTGCAGGAGCTGGCGCTCAATCTGAAGCTCATCGCCGATGTCGGCCTGGTAGGATTCCCCAACGTCGGGAAATCGACACTGATTTCGCGCATCAGCTCAGCGCGGCCCAAGATCGCCGATTATCCCTTTACCACCCTGGTGCCCCATCTCGGAGTGGTAGCCCTCGACGATTTTCACACCTTTGTGGTTGCGGACATACCGGGACTTATCGAAGGGGCGCACGAAGGGCACGGCTTGGGTGACCAGTTTCTGAAGCACGTGGAGCGCACCAAGATTCTGGTGCACCTTGTTGATGTCAGTCAGCCCGAGCGGGATCCGGTCACGGATTACAAGACCATCATGCGCGAGTTGATGCTTTTCAACGAAGAACTGGCGGCACGCAAACAGGTGGTGGTGGCGTCGAAGGCGGATGCGCTGGCCGATGCGCGCAAGCTTACACGGCTGCGGTCGATGTGCACACGACGCCGGATACCCTTTCAGCGCATTTCTTCCGTCACCGGGGAGGGTATTCCGGAGTTGATCCGGCTCTTGGACAGTCTGTTGGCTTCCGCCGCCGGCGTATAATCCCGCAAGCCGGTCCGGCGCGGACGGAGAGGAGGTTCGATTTGACGGCAAACAGGATCGGCGTCCTGGGCGGAAGCTTCAATCCCGTGCATCTGGGACACCTTCACCTTGCACAGCTCAGCCGTGAGATCTTCGGACTTTCCCAGGTCCTCTTTGCCGTGGCTTCCGTGCCGCCGCACAAGCCGCCTCAGGACTTGATCCCGTTCACGCACCGCTACGCGATGGTGGCCCTGGCGACCTCCGGTCTCGAGTACCTCGTCCCCTCCATGGTTGAGCTCGAGCCGCCTGCCAGCCCGTATTCGATATCAACACTGGCCAAGCTGGCGCGGCGGTTTGGGACGTCCGGCAAGGACCTCTATTTCCTGGCCGGGGGGGATTCGCTTCTGGATGTGGCGGGATGGCACAATAGCGAAACTCTTCTGATGTCGAACAATTTTGTTTTCGTCATGCGTCCCGGCGTGAATGCGCCGGACCTGCGAGCCGCTCTGCCGCAGGCTGCAGCTCCGCACGTGGTTGATTGCAGGGGGCTCGACTCCGGGAGCATGCGGCGCCGGGTTGCCGCGGAGTTGGCGACTCCCGAGTGCCGCATCTTTCTGGTTGATGCCGGCGCGCCTGATATCGCCGCTTCGCAGATACGCAAGCTGGCTTCCCTGGGGCAGAGCATCGGCCACCTAGTGCCGGCTTCCGTACACGAATATATCCTTAAACTTCATCTCTATGGTGAATGATGAACGAAGCTTTGAAGATTGCCATCAAGGCCGTGGACGACAAGAAGGGGATCGACATCGTGGCTCTGGACATCTCTGCCGTGGCCACGTTTGCCGACTGTTTTTTGCTTTGCTCCGGCGATTCATCCCGCCAGATTCAGGCGATTGCCAACGAAGTGGAGGAGAAGCTGGCGGCCAACGGGCACCGTCCTGCCCACGTGGAAGGTTACAGCAACGCGGAATGGATTCTGATGGACTATCTCGATCTGGTGGTCCACATTTTCTCCAAAGAGGCCCGCGCCTATTACGATCTCGAACGTTTGTGGCGGGACGCCAAGACGATCGACGTTGCCAAGCTGCTCGAGCAGGGTGAGCCGGAGGTCGTGCCGGTCCGGCGGCCCCGAAGGCGCCGGTCCTGAAAATTCGATTAGTGCTCCAAAGCCATGCCACGAATGTCACGCTCTCGTGGTTCGGCAACCGGTTGAATTAGCGTGGGGCTTCCGGTAAAATTCGGCGCCTCGTGAGGCCTATGCGGATAAGGGTCTGTTGGGTGGGCAAAACGCAGAATGCGCCGATAAAGTCTTTGGTGTCGGATTACCTGGGGAGATTAAGCCACCTGGTTCCGATTGAAACTGTCGAGGTGCCCGACCTCTCCAAGCGACGGAGCCTCAGAGGCGCTCCTCTTCTGGCTGCGGAAGGAGAGGAATTCGCCCGTGCTCTCACGCCTGACTGCCGCAAGGTTGTGCTCGATGAGCGCGGAACGCAGTTCAGCTCCCCGGAATTTGCCCGCTGGCTTGAGGCGGCGCAGGTCCGTGGGACCAAGGAAATCGCCTTCATCATCGGCGGGCCTGATGGTGTGGACGGCGCTCTGCTGGAGCAGGCTCACCTCAGGTTGTCCCTGGGGAAAATGACCTGGACCCACGAGATGGCCCGGGTGCTGCTGCTGGAACAGATTTATCGTGCGCTCAGCATCCTGCGGAATATTCCGTATCATAAACAGGCGAGCGGGAGAAGGTGATTCATGGATGAAAAGAAGTTGGAACATTTCAGGGGGAAGTTGGTGCAGAAAAAACTCTCGCTCACTAACATGGTCATGCGCACCGAAGGCTACGGGCGCGAGAAAGAGCCAGCCATTCAGGATGTTGCCGATATGGCCGTCGAATCCTACACGAAAGAGTTCATGTTCGGCAAGAGCTCAGGCGACCGGGCTACGCTGGCGAAGATCAATGAGGCCCTGGAACGTATTGAGGACAAGTCGTATGGGACCTGTGTGCACTGCGGTGATCCGATTCTGCCGAAACGGTTGGAGGCGGTGCCGTGGGCTCTGTTCTGCATCCGTTGTCAGGGCTTGCAGGAAAAAGGCCTGCTGAGGGAGTGAATCTGGATTGCGTTACCAGGGGGGCATTCCGCTACTCCAGTTGTCGCCCTCAGCATAGTGCGGGGATTCTCGAAGGTCGGAATGTCCCCTTTTTCACATGGTCGATACGAGACTACTTCTGCCGACGAGCCGGGATCTCCCGTCCTCCCCGATCCGTCGCATTGCCGACGGCGTCCTCAACCTTTTCTACCCGGAATCGTGCCTCGTCTGCTCCACCCCCATCTCCCGTGCCCAGGACTGCGGCATTTGCCCGATATGTTGGGAAAAGGCTCTTCGGCTGCGCATAACTGGTGCAGCGTGCCCCCTGTGCGGACTCCCTTATCGAAATTTTGGAAGCGAACCGGCGCATTTGTGCGGCAAATGTACCCTGCGTCTGCCCCCCTACTCGGGCGCCCGCGCCTTCGGCTGCTACAGTTCTGAACTGAGTCGTGTCATCCAGGCCCTCAAGTTTGACGGCCGCCGGAACCTGGCAAAGCTGCTTGCGCCGCTGCTGGCATCGACGTTTCTGGAGTCATGGTCGCCGCAGGAGATCGACCTTATCGTGCCGATTCCCCTTCATCCCAAACGCAGACGGGAGCGCGGTTACAATCAGGCTGCTCTTCTGGGCCGGTCGCTGGCCCGCCTCGTCGGACTGCCGTTCTGCGACGACGCCTTGCTGCGGGTGCGCAGCACTCTGCCCCAGGTCGGATTGAGCGATTCTGAACGCAGCCAAAACGTCGAGCAGGCCTTCCGCTGCGCCCATCCGGCTGCGATCAAAGGGAAGCGAGTGCTGCTGGTCGACGACGTCATGACAACCGGCTCAACGGTCGCAAGTGCCAGTGAGGCTCTGCTGTCGGGAGGTGCGCTGCGGGTCTCGGTCCTCACCGTGGCCCGTGCGGTTGCCGGATCTGAATAGCAGCAATCATCAAACGCAGGCAACGGCACCACGAAATTCACGAAACGCACGAAAAGAGTTTTCGTGCGTTTCTCGGCCGCTCTCCCGCGCGGCCTATGAGTCCGAAGCCGTGTGCGCGTTACTTGGAGGGATTGGACTGTTGGGGGGGCGTGGGGTCGTGCGTATGATCCCGATGCCGGCTGTCCATTTTTTCGAGTGTGTCGTCAAAATGCTGCCGCTGGTCAGGACGCAGGATTGCGCGGATCGCCTCGTTCGTTTCGGCGCGTAGCTTTTCGTACTGGGGTCGATATTGCACGGACAGGGCATTGAACCGTTCCCTGCTTTGCTGCCAAATGACCCTCAGCTGTTCCTTCTGGCGGGCGTCAAGATTCAGGCTCTGCGCCATCTCTTCGACGATGTCATGCCGGTTAGGCATCCGCGGCCTTTGAGGCGCGGAAGAGACGAAATGGTTCTGATAGATGTAGTGCGTTACGCCACCCGCCACGCCCCCCAGCAGAAAAATGGACACCAGCAGGAGAGCTGCGCTCGTCTTTGATTTCATTGCTTGCAATCCTCGGCGTGTTTACTTTTTGGGTGCGCTGAGGCTGGGGCCCGATGGTTTTTCCGCCAGAGCGTGAAGCACGCTCTCGTCGGTGATGTCCTCTGCGATTACCATCCGGCTGGTGCGATCTGACGCTATGAATATGCTGTCATATGCCTGGTAAAGATCCATTCTCGGACCACGAAACTCGAGATAAGCAAAAAGAGAGATGATTACCAGTGTGACCGTGGCCATGGCCGGAACGATCTGCCTCGACAGACCCAGTATGATCTGCCAGATGGTGATGGCTTGCTCCTCCCTCTCCAGGCGAGCCTTCAGCCGTGCATAAAAGAAAGGCGAGGGTTCCAGTGCCGGAATCGATCTGCCAATGCGCCGGGGGAGCGTCAGCAGCTTCCATTCTCTGGTGCATGAGAGGCAGCCGGTCAGATGCGCGTGAAGCTGCTCGCGCTCCTGCGGCGGAAGCTCATCATCCATCAGCCGGAACAGCCAGCTCCGAACGGTGCTGCATTTCATCTGCGGGTCCCCACTTTGCCTCATCACTTGCTACTACGCCATATCGGGCAAGATATTTCATTTCTTGACCTTCGATTTTATCCGCAACTCCCTTGCCGCGCTACCTCAATCTCCTTCTGGTGCCGGGAGACAAGGGTTGAAACTCTGCCACGGGCGAGCAACCACCAAAATGCTGAGGTCAATGCAAGCCAATAACCAATTTGTAATCAATATTTTGCATCCTTTCCCCTTTCCAGCCAGGCACCTCGGCGAGCGAATCCCGCCGCACCGGCTAGAGGATGAGCATGCAATCGCCATAGCTGAAGAACCGATATTCTGCCGCGACTGCCTGGCGATAACAGTCGAGCATGAATTCTCGTCCTGCGAAGGCACATACGAGCATGAAAAGGCTCGAGCGGGGCAGGTGAAAATTCGTGAGTAGGCCGCCGAGTGCGCGGAACTGGAACCCGGGATAGATGAACAGGTCACAGAATCCGGAGGACCCGCGTTCGAGATAATTCTCGCGCCGCGCCAAATGCTCCAGCACGCGGGTTGTGGTAGTGCCTGTAGCGACTAGGAGCCGGCCGTCGGACCGATGTTTTCTGATGGCGGCCGCAGCGGCATCGGTCACCTCATAGTACTCAGGCTCCAGCCGGTGCTCCTCGATTTCCTCGCACCGTACCGGCTGGAATGTTCCGTAACCCACGTGCAGCAGAATCTCGCACAGCGGGACTCCCCTCTCCGTCAGACGGCGTAGCACCTCGGGAGTAAAGTGCAGTGCCGCCGTCGGAGCTGCGACCGATCCCGATTGCCTGGCAAAGACTGTCTGATAACGCTCACGGTCCTGCGCGAGATCCTCTCCTGCTTCTCTCCGGATGTAAGGCGGCAGCGGGGGTTCGCCCAGTCTTTCGAGGCTCTCCCACAAATCCACGACCTGAGTGAAATCAATGAGGCGGCTGCCATCGGCCCGGATCTCGCGAGCCCGTGCCTCCAGGTCGCCTATCCGCAACTCCTGGCCGGGATTAACTTTCCGCGCGGGTCGCACCAAGGCGAGCCAGGAGGCGGGCGCCTCTTCCCGCACCAGCAGAACCTCAATCCGCTCTTGTCTGCCGGGCCGCTGCGCCCACAGTCGCGCGGGGAAGACTCGTGTGGTGTTTATGACCAGAAAATAGTCGGGGCCTAGAATCTCAGGAAGATCGCGAAAAATCCGGTGTTCCACTGTTCCCGTCTCTCGCCACACCACCATCAGTCGTGAGCGATCGCGCTCCGGAAGCGGATGTTGAGCAATCAGGTGGTCCGGGAGCGGGTAATCAAAGGAGGAGAGTTTCACGTGCGCATCAACGCCTGGAACGCGGGAAATTCCGGACATTCCTCTCCCGCGGGCGGTTGTCCGCGGGGGCGGATTCCGGACTCGCCCCTTTGAGTTGCTGTTCCGGCCGGTGCAATTTGGCCGAGAAATTCGCGCCATAAAGGGTGATTAGGCTCGAGGTATAAACCCAGGTCAGCAGGGCGATGATGAAGCCCGTCGTTCCATAGACTTTCTGAGAATCAAATGTCGGCACCAGCTTCGAGAATATTTTCCAGTCGGCTTCCCAGAGCGAGGTCGCGACGATCGCCCCCGAAAGCGCTTCAAACCAGAGAACCTTGCGATCGGGCATCAACTTGTAGATGCAAAAGAAGACCGCAATCGCCATCACGAATCCGGCTGCCAGAATGATCCATGCCCAGATGGTATTGATGAGCTGGTCTTTGGCAAATGCAGGTACGCGCTTGTCGGCCAGGGCATGCTGAGCGTTCACTACCAGGGTAATTCCTGCCGATGCCAGCAGCATCGTGCCGCCCAGTACCAGGAGCGCTATGTTGCGCAGCCGGCTTTCCCAGAACGTCCTGCGCCTGGGGACTTCCCAGGCGCGATTCAACGCATTTTCGAGGAAGGTAAATATCCAGGTGGATCCCCAGATCACGACGATAAAGCACGCCAGAAACAGGAGCGGGGATGGATCCATCAACTCCAGCAGGTTATTTTCCAGGAAGCCTTTTGAGCCCGGAAAGAGTTCGACGATCCTCTGCACTACAGGCAGGTGTAGTTCCCACATTCCGAGAATAAAAAAGGTGATGTGAAACAGCACGAGGATGGCGGGGAACAGGACGAAAAGACTGAAATAGGAGATGGCCCCGGCGTCCTTTGGAACCTCATGAGTCCACATGGCTCGGGCTGCGTCGACAAAGGCTGTGCCCACACGCTGGAGCCCGGATTTTGTTTTGGACATAATCATTAAGTCTAGTGATTTTGTGGCATTCTGTAAATAGTCTACGCCGGCGGGTGTGGAGCCGAAGAGGTCGACATAAGACAAGCCTATGGTCTGGAATAAGTATCGGAGGATCTTTGACTCCGGGTTTGACTTTGACAACCGGGGTGCCGGAAGCCTACCATTATCGTTCAAGCGTTGGCTCTCATTGATTAAGTTGTGATTTATCTATGGGTTAGGATTAGCCGTTTTTTCGGCCCGCGCATCAGGCCAAGCGAGTGATCCATGAAGAAGCTTGTTCGTGAACTCCTGCTTGAAATAGGTGAAGATCCGGAACGTGACGGCTTGAAAGGGACACCCGACCGCGTCGACAAGGCCCTGCGTTTTCTCACCAGTGGGTATTCTCAGGATGTGGATAAGGTGCTGAACAACGCCTTGTTCGATGTCAAGTATGACGAGATGGTCATCGTTTCAGACATTGATTTTTTCAGTCTGTGCGAGCATCATCTCCTTCCTTTCTTCGGCAAGGTACACATCGCTTATCTGCCCAACAAGAAGGTTGTCGGCATCAGCAAGATGGTGCGCCTGGTCGAGGTCTTCAGCCGCCGGCTGCAGGTTCAGGAGCGTTTGACGACCCAAATCGCTGAGACCATCAACCAGAAGCTCATGCCCCACGGGGTTGCCGTGGTGATCGAAGCCCAGCACATGTGCATGCAGATGCGGGGCGTCGAGAAGCAGAACAGTCGCGCCATCACCAGTTCGATGCTTGGGACCTTCCGCACGCTTCATGAGACGAGGATGGAGTTCCTCAATCTGATCCATAAAACGCAGCACGATTGATTGAAGCCGCGATACACAAAAGACACGAAAGGCCTTTTCGAACCTGGTGTCGTTGTTTCAGGTTTCGTGTAGCCGCGCCGGCCTGCTCATCGCGAGCTGCCCGCGCGCCCAGCCTGCAGCAACGGGACGCCTCGATAGATCTCGCAAACCATCAATACATACATGGGCACATACTCGACCAGCAATACCCAGGCCGGCTCATAGACCGGGTGATATGCGTATGCGAGATAGGAGAGGAAGCAGGCTCCTGTCCAGTAGACCATGAACGCGTAAGGGAAAAATGGTAGTGCCAGCGCGGCCCACGAGATATACCAGGGATGAACCGTTGTGGCGAGGCACAGATCCGCAGTCATGATCCAGAACCCTGCGTGCAACAGGTCGCGCGCGTTGCGCACTGGAAATCGCCAGGCAATCCATACACTGATCAAGACAAGGACAGCCGCGAGATACGGCCCTGTGAGCTTGTCCCATGCCTGACCATAAAACACGTGTCCCAGATGGCGAAGCAGATAGTGAATACCGGCGTTAAACTCGAAGAGCCGGTAGTAAAGCCTGAGCGATTGCAGATATGGGATCCATCTTCCCGGCGACAGGTACAGGAGCACTCCGGCGCCGGCAAACGAGAGGCAGATCGCACCTGCCTTCCACCCGATCCGGCGCACCAACAACGGCAGCCAGAGGGCAGGATGCAGTTTGGCGAGGATCGCGCCCGCGAAGCTCGCCATTGCCCGGAACCTTCCGGATCGGTGGATCAGGTAGACCGACAACAGAATGAGAAACATCATGCCGCTGTCGGAATGGCCGGAGTACGAAAATTCAAAAATGAAAAATGGATTCCACGCCATCAGCAGCAACGGCTGCAGGCCGGCCTCAAAAGCGACCAGTAGCCTCCACATCAGCAGCAAGGAAGCGAACTCCAGCAGGCTGAAGAACGCCTTCATGGGAACGACGGCAGCGCCGAACAGTTGATACGAGAGGCGAAACAGAGCCTGCGACAGAGGCGGGTAGACCGTTATGTAGGGCTTGGAATTCACCATCGGATAAATACGCTGATCGCGGAATTGCTCCAGTTCCGGGGCGTCCGGCGGGTACCGGTAAGGATCGATGCCGAGGGAAGCCAGTCTTCCATCCCACAAGTATCGATAGACATCTTCGCTCTCGCCCGGTGCCGCAGGGAGCACGCTCAGGCGGAATAGAAGTGCAAAGCCCAGCACGCACATCACGCCGCTGCGGCCTTTGACAGGGCAACGGAAGAAACTCCAGATGCAGACGCCGAAAATTGCCAGCATCAATGAGACGAAGAGGCCGCTATGGGAGCGCAATGGGATCAATTTGTAGCTCAAGACCCAGAGCGTTTCCATGATGCCGCCGAGCAGGAAAATGCGAGCTAAGTGATTGAGCACCCTGACAATATATCACCGCTGGCTGTCGGGGGAAACTCCTTGACGATCGTATGACCCTATGATACTTTCTGCAGTTTCTAAGTGACTCCATTAGTATTGGAGAGCGCTGAGGTCCTGACGAAGAAACGGCATTCCTGAGCCCGTGCTGCCCTTATGATCAGCTTAGATTGGTCGATAGTACCGGCGATCATCATATTCGTCCTCACGATCCTGGCTCTCAATTATCTCCTTTTTCGCCCCGTGCTCAGGGTTCAGGCAGAGAGGGAAAAGAGAACCACCGGGCTGATGACGCAGACCCGACGGGATCTTGATCACCACCTGCAGTTGTTCGACCAGTATCAAGCGACTATCAAAAACGCCCGCATGGAAGGGTATCGGCTGATAGAGAAGGCACGTTCTGAGGCTTTGCTCTATCGAAGCAGTACGCTGGAAAGCGGCCGAAACGACGCCGAGCAACTGATCCGGGAGGCTCGTGATTCGATCCAAAGCCAGGTGCTGGCGGCGAAAGTGAGGCTGGAGTACGAAGCCCAGGAAATGGCGCGCCGCATCGCTTCGGCCATTCTGCAGCGGTCGGCGTGAGATTCCTTTCCGCGCCGCCGGGAGTCCGGCAGTCAGGCACCCTGGAGCTGCATCAGCGAGAACTCAATGAGACTTCAGTCAGGTGGATTGCGGATGGCTTTGCTTCTCGGGGCGTTGGTGTGTCTCACCATCCCCGGAGGCGCCTGGGCCGCGGAGAACGAGGGAGGCCGATCCGAATGGTGGCTCATGCTCGGCAAGCTGACCAATCTGGTGCTGGTGATCGCCGTTCTGGTGTGGGTGGCGCGCAAGCCCTTGGCAAATTTCTTTGCCGGCCGGTCGCAGGCCATTCGGGATCAGCTCGAAGAGGCCCGGAAGGCGCGTCTGGAAGCCGAGGCGCGGCTGGCGCAGATAGAATCGTCCATGAGCTCCCTCGACGATGAACTCAGGACGATCAGAGAAGCCGCAGAGCGGGAGGCTCAGGAGGAGTATCAGCGCCTGGTCGCTGTTACGGAACGGGATGCCGAGAAAGTCGTCGAGCGGGCAAGACGTGAAATCGACGGCATGACGCGCGCAGCCCAGCTCGAACTGAAGGAGCATGTTGCCGAGCTTTCTGTTCAGCTGGCGCAGCAAAAGATCCAGGATGAAATGACGGAAGATGATCGCAAACGGCTGTTCGCGCGCTTTGTCGCCAGGGTGGGAGGCCGCGAGTGATACCCTCAGCGGTTTTTGCACGCTATGCGCGTGCCCTGGCGGATGTGGCGCTGGCAAACGGCGAGGAAGCGGAGGTGCGGCGCGATCTCGACACCTATCGGGAGATCTTCCGGCAGGTCCCGGCGCTGTTGGAAGCCCTTGACAGCCCGGCGGTCCAGCACGAGGCCAAGGGAAAGGTGCTCTCCGGCCTGCTGGCGCGTTACCCCGTGAGTCAGACGGTACGCAATTTCCTGCACATCCTGCTCGACCATCACCGCATCCTCTACTTCGCGGCGATTTGCGATTGTTATGTCAAGACTGTCAACGAGCGGAAGGGAATCGTCGCGGCACGTGTGACTTCGGCCGGTCCTTTAGGTGCGCAAGAGCTGTCTGCCCTGCGCGACAGCCTGATGCGGGTGACGGGAAACCAGGTGACCCTTTCGGCAGACACGGATCCGGGCCTGCTGGCGGGACTGATTGTCCAGATCGGCAGCACAGTCTATGACGGATCGATTCGGGCGCAGCTCGAGGAAATGCGGCGGCGTCTGACGCGTGAGTGAACAAGAAAATATGGCAACGAATATGCGACGAAATCCTCGGGGTACGGCGACCTCCGGGCTGCCAGCCATGACAAACCAGGCGGCAGCCTGCTGCCGCACCCCAAGGCAATGAGGGACCAGACATGCAGATCAATGCCGACGAGATAACCAAGATTCTGCGCGAGCAAATCAAGGACTACGAGTCCAGCGTGGTCGTCAGCGAAGTGGGCACCGTGATATCGGTGGGGGACGGCATCGCGCGCATCCACGGCCTCGAAAAAGTGATGGCCGGAGAGCTCCTGGATTTTCCCCATGGAGTCAAGGGAATCGCGCTCAATCTGGAAGAGGACAACGTGGGTGCGGTCCTCTTCGGCGAATACACCATGATCGGCGAAGGCGACACGGTCCAGCGCACCAACCGCATCATGAGCGTGCCCGTCGGAGAAAGCCTCATCGGCAGGGTGGTGAACGCTCTGGGAGAACCGCTGGATGATCGAGGTCCGATCATCAGCGATGCGTTCGCGCCGATAGAGCGCCTGGCTCCCGGTGTCGTCGACCGCCAGCCGGTCAAGGAGCCTTTGCAGACCGGGCTCAAAGCGATCGACGCCATGATCCCGATCGGGCGCGGCCAGCGTGAACTCATCATCGGGGATCGCCAGACCGGCAAGACCGCGATCGCCATCGACACTATCATCAATCAGAAAAACACCGATGTGATCTCGATTTATGTCGCTGTCGGGCAGAAGCGCTCCACGGTCGCGCAGGTGGTGAAGACCCTGACAGACTACGAGGTCATGGACCGGACAATCGTGGTCTCCGCTTCCGCATCCGACCCTGCGACCATGCAGTACATCGCGCCCTATTGCGGCTGTGCCATGGGCGAATACTTCCGCGACCGGGGCAAGCACGCGCTGGTGATCTATGACGACCTGTCCAAGCATGCGGCTGCCTACCGTGAGATCTCGCTGTTGCTCCGCCGACCCCCCGGGCGCGAGGCGTATCCGGGCGACGTCTTCTATCTGCACTCCAGGCTGCTCGAACGCGCCGCGAAGCTGAACGAGGAGAACCTCGGCGGCTCGCTCACGGCGCTCCCCGTCATCGAGACTCAGGCGGGAGACATATCCGCCTACATCCCGACGAATGTCATCTCGATCACCGACGGCCAGATCTTCCTGGAGGGGGATCTGTTCCATGCCGGCATCCGGCCGGCTGTCAATGTCGGGAATTCCGTGAGCCGCGTCGGCGGCAACGCCCAGATCAAAGCGATGAAGCAGGTCGCGGGCACGCTGCGACTCGACTTGGCGCAGTACCGCGAGCTGGCCGCCTTCGCCCAGTTTGGTTCGGACCTGGATAAAGCCACTCAGGCTCAGCTGGCGCGCGGCGACCGCCTCACGGAGATCCTGAAGCAGGATCAGTACCAGCCTCTCGACGTCGTGCGCCAGGTGATGATCATTTTTGCCGGCACCCAGGGTTTTGTCGATGATCTGCAGGTTGGCGAGATCCGGGCTTTCGAAAAGCAGCTGTACCAGTTCATGGAGACCGTGAAAGGCGCACTGGTGCGGAAAGTTGCCGAGGAGAAGGTGCTGAACGAGGATTTGCGCGCTCAACTTCTGGCTGCCCTGAAGGAGTTCAAGGAAAAATATGTTGCCGAGCGAGGGGGCGCCGCAGAAAGGAAAGCTGCCGGCTAGGCGTCGGACGGGACTATGGCCAACATTCGGGACATCCGGCGCCGCATCCGGAGCGCCAAGAACATCCAGCAGATCACGCGCGCGATGAAGTTCGTCTCCGCGGCCCGGCTGCGGAAGGCCCAGGAACGCGTGATCGCCGCGCGGCCCTATGCGCGGCAGATGCTGGCGGTGCTCAACAGCCTGGCGACGCGAGTGCCTGAGCAGAAACACCCCCTGCTCGCACACCGCGAGGGCAACAGAATCGAGCTCGTCGTAATCACAGCCGACAAGGGGCTCTGCGGCGCCTACAACACGAACATCGTCAAGCATGCAGTCGAGTTCATCGTCGAACGCTCCGATGCCGCCGTGGATCTTAACATCCTGGGCAGGCGCGGCCGGGATTTCTTCCGGCGCCGCCCCTATTCGGTGCGTCACGAAGCGATCAACGTGCTCCAGAAGCCGAGCTTCGCCGATGCCGCCGCCATTGGTCGGGACATCATCGAGGAGTTCGTTCAGGAGAAAAAGGACCAGGTCTGGCTTCTATACAACGAATTCAAGTCGGTAGTACAGCAGCGCGTGGTGGTGGAACTTCTCCTGCCGATCAGGAAACTCGAGGGTCTGGAGGAGGCTCATCCCGTGGAATACCTGTACGATGAACCTCCCGAGAAAATCTTCAAGAACCTGCTGCCGCGTCACGTGGAGTCGCAGGTTTTTCGCGCCCTGCTGGAAGCGGCTGCCTCGGAGCAGGGGGCACGCATGACCGCGATGGATGCGGCCACCAAGAACGCCTCCGAGATGATCGACAGCCTGACACTGCATGCCAACAAGGTGCGCCAGGCCGGCATCACCAAGGAGTTGATTGAAGTCGTCAGCGGCGCGGCCACCGCTGGATCCTGATCCGATCCGGCCGGTTCGATCGCGCGACGAAACGACACGCATCCCGCCCACAGGAACGCGGGCGCCACAAGCGCGAGGAGAAGGAATGGATAACAAAGGCAAGGTGGTACAGATCATCGGACCCGTCGTAGACTGCGAATTCGAGGAAAGACATCTTCCGCCGATTTACAACTGCGTCATTATCGAGGGGGATAACCCGATCGGGCACATCCGGGTCACCACGGAAGTCCAGCAACATCTGGGTGAGAGCCGGGTACGGTGCGTGAGCATGCAGCCCACCGACGGCATGGTACGCGGCATGGAGGCGATCGATATCGGCGCCCCCATCACCGTGCCGGTAGGGCGCGGAGCGCTGGGCCGCGTAATGAACGTCATCGGCGAGCCGGTGGATCAGCTCGGCCCGATGCAGACCGACAAACGCTACCCCATCCACCGTCCCGCCCCCACCTTCGAGGAGCAGAGCACCGAGACCCGGATGCTGGAGACCGGCATCAAGGTCATCGACCTCCTCGAACCTTACGTTCGCGGCGGCAAGATCGGCCTGTTCGGCGGTGCGGGCGTCGGCAAGACGGTCATCATCATGGAACTGATCAACCGCATCGCGACCCACCATGGCGGCTTCTCCGTGTTTGCCGGGGTGGGCGAGCGAACGCGCGAGGGAAATGATCTGTGGCTGGAGATGAAGGAATCCGGCGTCATCGACAAAGCCGCCCTCATTTACGGGCAGATGACGGAACCACCCGGAGCACGGCTGCGCGTCGGCCTTACCGGGCTGACGGTTGCGGAGTATTTCCGGGACGAGGAACACCAGGACGTGCTCTTGTTCATCGACAACATCTTCCGTTTTACCCAGGCAGGTTCTGAGGTCTCGGCTCTGCTTGGGCGCATGCCGTCCGCGGTGGGCTACCAGCCGAACCTGGCCACGGAAATGGGCGAACTCCAGGAGCGCATTACCTCCACGAGGAACGGCTCCATTACATCGATCCAGGCGATCTATGTGCCTGCGGATGACTATACCGATCCCGCCCCCGCGACGACCTTCTCACACCTCGATGCGACCACGAACCTGGAACGTAAGATCGTGGAATTGGGCATCTACCCTGCCGTGGATCCTCTCGCTTCGACTTCGCGCATTCTCGATCCGCGCATAATCGGGGATGATCACTATACAGTGGCACGCGAGGTGAAACGGATCCTGCAGCGCTACAAAGACCTGCAGGACATCATTGCCATCCTGGGCATCGACGAACTGGGCGAGGACGACAAGCTTACCGTCAGCCGGGCCAGAAAGATTCAGAAGTTCCTCTCCCAGCCCTTTTTCGTCGCCGAACAGTTTACGGGCATCAAGGGCAAGTATCTGTCGATCAAGGAGTGCATCGAGAGCTTCCGCGGCATCTGTCGCGGCGATTATGATCACATTCCAGAACAGGCATTCTTTATGGTGGGCGGCATCGAAGAAGTCCTGGAAAAAGCCAAGCAATTGTCGGCTGCATGAGAAGCCAAAGTCAGGAGTCAGGAGGACTGCTGAGTTAACAGATATTCGACCGGAGTGCGGAGCGCCGGATCAGTAGTGAGAAATGAAGGCGGAATCGCACCGTCTCCATTCTGACTCCTGACTCCTGACTCCCGAGTTTCCTATGGCCCTTCCCGAAAAAATCCGTCTGGTTATTGTCACGCCGGAGAAACAGCTCTTCAACGGGCTGGTTGATCAGGTCAGCATCCCATCCAGCCAGGGATATCTGGGAATCCTGCCCGGACACGCACCGCTCCTGGCAGAGCTCGGCGTCGGCAACATCAGTTACCAGATCGGGGATCAGTCGGAGTTGTTTTTCTGCTCCTGGGGATTTGCCGAAGTCCTGCCGGATCGTGTGGTGCTTCTCGCGCAGGCTGCTGAAGCGGCCTCAGAAATCGACTTCAACCGCGCCGAACAGGCAAAATCAAGGGCGCAGAAACGCCTCAGTTCAAAGGACCCCAACCTGGATTTCGCCCGCGCCGAGCTGGCACTGCTCAGGGCGATCTCACGCCTGGATGCCGCCAAACAGCATCTGCGTACGCACAGAAGCCCCGGCCGCTAGCTGCCTGAGAGGAGCGAGGCCCGTAACCGCGCCCTCGATGAGGATCGCTTGCCATTTGGTTTTGAGATTTATTGGATCCTCAAATAAAAAAGGGGACGTTCCGAATTTCCGCGAGACTCGCAGCTCGGGGCTCACACGCGAAATTCGGAACGTCCCCTCGTCAGGCGACACTACTGCGGTTTTTTCCTGTTATCCAGATAAATTTGGTTTCTTTTAATCACTTTGTCGAAACCAACCAGAGTGCCGGCATGTTGTGACTTGTAGAGTTCCTCTGCATGAGCCTTGGCCTGCACTTCAAATTTGCCATGGAGCAGATATGCCCTGACATAGGAATCGATGGCATTGTCCACATCGTTTTGCGTCCATTGGATTTGACCAATGTAATAGTAGGCGGCATCGTAATCTTCGATTTGGAGCGCTTTGTCAAGCGCCTGCATGGCATCGGCATATTTCTTTTGTCCATAGTAATGCATACCAAGAATGTCATAGCAGCTCTTCTTGACGGAGGGGACGGCTTTGCTCCATTCCGCCTCCGACATGGAGGCTGGTTTCTGCGCACCAGGGAGTGCCTTGATGGTTTGTTGGGCATATTCGGCAGCTTTCGCAAGGTCATTTTTCTCGGCACACTCAACCATGAGCTGTACCCTGATTTGAAGATCATTGGAGTATTCGGGATACTGGAGCAGCTTCTGCGCCCATTCAGTCTTTTTTTCTTTGTTCCCCAGTTTTACGTAAGCCTGGTAGATCGGCAAAGCTAGGGCGGCGCTTGGAGTCTGGGCGTAAAGCTTTTCCCCGTACTCGACAACCAACTGGCTCTTTCCGAGCGCCACGGCGGCATCCATGAGGTATGCCTGGGTCTTCATATCGTTCGGATTCAGTTTGAGCCATTGCTCAGCCAGTGGTTCCAGGGTCTTGTAGTCGCCGGCGTGGTGCAGGTTGTACAACAACATCTCGTAGAGATTCGTGATGTTGGCCTTTAGTGGTGATTTCGGGTATTTCTCCATGAAAGCAAGTACCATTGCTGCCTGCTTGACCGGATCCTTTTCGTCTCTTGCTGCTTCCCATGCGTTGAACTCTTCTTCCGTGGGCTCCTGGTCTGTCTGCTGAACCTGTTTCTGTTCAACAACCTTTTTCTGCGGGGGCGGATTCTGGGCTTGGCCTGTGGTTTGAGCCCAGATGAGTTCCGCGAACAACATGATTGCACCTGCCAGGAGAGCTAGCAGCGCGCCCTTCAAGTATCGTTTCATGGATGATACCCCCTTCGTTATCAGCGACCTCGCGCATTCTAAAGGAATTCAAAAAACCAAATCAACTAGATATTTCCAGGTTTTGAGCAGAGATGCATTTATTGCCTGAGCCAACGGGATCCCTCGCCCTGAGATAAAATTGCATTTCCAGTTGATTCCCCTTTTATGATGCCCCAAATGTGCCGAAGTTTCGGCCGGGCCTCGAGTTCCTCGAGGTTGTCAATAGCAAAGACCTGCCAATCCAAGTTGCTTAGACACCGTTAAAATTGCCCGGTTCCCACTTCCTTGAAGTTGCGCGGGACCTGCCTGCTCCCCATGAGGCCCCGGATACGGTTGGCGCCCGATTTTTGGCTGTATTTGACAATCAGATTCGTGGACGTCTCAATAGAGAACTCAGATTGGGCAGAGGCCCTTGCGGACCCAGGGTTTCATTCCCGCGCGGATCCACGCTTGAAGAGTCCGCCCATTTTCGCAGGAAAGTTTTTTTCACATAGATATGGACATTAAGGTCCACATATCTTATATTGTGGCTTGAAGAACTGTGAACCGGAAAGGAGATCTGGCTTATGAAAACCGCAACATCCACACTACGCACGGAACATGAGGCTATCCTCAGCATGCTGGAGGCGACCGAGGAGGCTGCCCGGCGCGCGGAACTGGGCGAGCCCGTGTCTGCAGGCACGCTCGCCGGCCTGCTTGAATTCTTCAAGGTATTTGCCGACCGATGCCATCATGGGAAAGAGGAGGAGTTGCTCTTTCCACTTCTCGAACGCAAAGGGATGCCCCGCAACGGCGGACCGGTCGGGGTCATGCTCGTCGAGCACGAGCAGGGAAGGGCGCTCATGCGCCGGATGACAGCGGCCCTGGAGGAACTTACAGCCGGAAATGCCGGTGCGTGCAGGATCTGGGCTGAAGCCGCGCGCGCATACTCCGCCCTGTTGCGCGCGCACATCAACAAGGAAAACAACATCCTGTTTATGATGGCGGAGCGCCTCCTTTCGGAAGCAGAGCAGGCCGAACTGGCGGAGGCGTTCGAGAAACTCGAGGCCGAAAAGATTGGTGCCGGCACTCACGAACGCCTGCACGGCTCGATGAAGGAGCTGCGCGCGGAGATCTTCGCCCCAGTCCATGCCGCCCGGTAGGAAGACTCATGGCGACCGTGCCCACGCTGAATGAAGCCGAACAGAAAGTCCCCCTGCCGGCGCGGCTCCGGGCTGTGCCACGCAAAAAGCTGGTGCGTCGGCTTGCCGGGGACCGCTCGCAGGCGCTGCGCTTTGCCGTGCAGGCGCTTTTCGCTCTCCTGAATGCCGCCATAGGCTTCCAGTTCTATCGTTTCGCCCGTTATTTTGAGTCGGGGGGACTTTCCGCGCGCGTGACGCGCCCGGCAGGAGTGGATGGCTGGCTGCCGATCGGCGGCATGATGAATCTCAAGTATTTCCTGGCGACCTGGACCTTCCCGCGCGTGCACCCGGCCGCCATGGTGCTGCTGCTGGCATTCCTGATCATCTCCATCCTTTTCCGGAAGGCTTTTTGCGGCTGGCTCTGCCCGGTCGGAACCCTCTCCGAGGGCCTGTGGAAACTGGGCAGGAAATATCTGAAGATGAACTGGCGCTTGCCGCGTTGGGTGGACTTCCCGCTGCGCAGCCTGAAATACATTCTGTTAGGGCTTTTTGTTATTGCAGTGGCGGGGATGTCGGCCTCCGCGATCCGGGCGTTTCTCGAGAGCCCGTACGGCGAGGTCTCCGATGTGAAGATGCTGAACTTTTTCCGCTATATGGGATCCACCACAGCCATCACACTGATGGCGCTGGTCGTGCTTTCTGTGCTCATAAAGAACTTCTGGTGCCGATACCTCTGCCCTTACGGCGCCCTGATGGGGCTGGCATCATTGCTCAGCCCGACCCGGATCCGCCGCAATCCGGACCGCTGCATCGATTGCTCCAAGTGCGCCCTGGCCTGTCCGGCGCTCCTTGCCGTCGACAAAGTAATCACGGTCAGGTCGGCCGAGTGCACAGCGTGCATGGAATGCGTTGCTGTCTGCCCGGCCCAGGGAGCGCTCGAGATGTCGCTTCCCGGCCGGCGCACCCTCCCGCCATGGGCGCTCGCCGCCGGCATCGCTGCCATCTTTCTCGGTGTTGTCATCGTTGCCAAAGCAGCCGGCGTCTGGCAGACCAATATCCCGGAGGCCGTCTATTTCCATCTCGTGCCCCGGGCACAGCAATTCGTTCATCCTTGAACTGTGCGTCGGCTTCGACACCGGTTTTGCCTCCCGCCGCGTGCTCACGACCGGTTTGACAATTCTTCTTTTTTGCTTATATTATTAGCACTCGTTTCGGTCGAGTGCTAAACGGGTTGTGCCGAAACATGAGGCTCTTGATAGAAAAGGAGATCTAACACTATGAAAGTAAGGCCTTTGCACGATCGAGTACTCTTAAAGCGCTTTGAGGAGAAGGAAGTGGTTAAAGGAGGGATCATTATTCCTGACACGGCCAAGGAAAAGCCGATGGAAGGCGAGGTGATCGCAGTGGGACCGGGGAAAATGCTGGATGACGGCAAGCGGTCTCCTCTGGATGTCAAAGCGGGCGATCGCGTTCTGTTCGGCAAATATGCCGGGACTGAAATCAAGATCGATGATGAAGAGTACGTCATCATGCGCGAGGAAGAGATCCTGGCGGTATTGAGAAAAGAGAAATAACCGCAGCAAGGGATCACAGGAATTGAAACCCAAGGACGAAAGAAAAGGAGTGAGAACTCATGGCTAAGGATATCGTACATGGTGAGAAATCGCGCCAGGCTCTGCTGAGCGGCGTGAATCAGCTGGCGGACGCCGTAAAGATCACGCTGGGGCCGAGGGGCCGGAACGTGGTACTGGACAAGAAATTCGGATCCCCCGTGATCACGAAGGACGGGGTGACGGTCGCCAAAGAGATCGAGCTGAAGGAAGGCTTCGAGAACATGGGCGCGCAGATGGTGCGTGAGGTCGCGTCGA